>NZ_LZPJ01000114.1:0-11676 GCF_001729365.1 Acinetobacter sp. YK3 | reverse complement strand
CCTCTTCTTTAAAGCAATAAAATAGGTTTCTAAATTTTTTATATCACTTTCTAATTCATCTACATCAGGAAATACTCCCGAAATTCCTTCCGACATATCATGACCATGCATATAAGTACTACATTTACTCATGGCAGAATTTATGGTTTCAATATCAGAATCAGTAATATCTTTTAAATATCTTACATTTTGTGTTTTTACTTCTCTATTGAAACGCTCAACTACTCCACGAATTAACCACTCTTCAACAAGCCTTTCCCATGTTTCACGCATCAGACCATATATAACTCCAGCATCCTGTAGATATTGTTCATATGACTCTTTAGCCAATTTTCTCGCTCTAACTAGCTTTTCTTTTAATTTTCCAATTCTTTTATCAGTTTTCAGTGCATCCCAAGGTGGTGTACCAATACAAATCCCTGTTTCGGTTTTATTGCGAGTAATTGCTTGGATTACTATTTCATCAGCTGTTTCTTGAAGCATTTTCAAAAAAGGTAAATCATGAGTAAATACAATTACCTGCCTATTTTTTGATTCTTCAGTAATTCTTGTAGCAAATTTTAATCTCCAAATATGATCTAACGAATTTACTGGGTCATCAAAAATAATTGCAGATTTTCTATCATCTGTTGCTAACTCAGCAAAAAAACTTGCTAATGCAATACACTTTTGCTCACCTTCACTTGCAATTTCAAGTACATTTAAATTATTTTCAGCAATCTGGACACTAAAATTTTGATTACCTTTAACCCCTTTTGTTAAGGCATTGATTTTAAAGTGTTCAAACCCTAATTTTTTTAACTCATCATTGAAAAACTCTTGTATTCTCCCAAGAGGGCTTATACTACATATCTCATTATTCAATGATGTAATCGTTGATGTTGAAGTAGAGCGTTTAAGACGAGTATAACAATCTATCTTTTTTGCTTTTTTTATTTCAGCTTTAATTTGTTCTTTTATAATTAGAATTTTCTCTCTATCCTCTATCTCTTTAATTCTTATATTTTTATTTTGAATTAGTATCAATTTACCCTCATCATCTAATACTAATTTCTCGGCCTCCTCAATCATCTTGATATGCTTATTTAATCTTGTTAAAGCTTCTACCTCTATTTCTGATCCCCTAAAGACTGGTTGATCTTGTAATAGATTAGCCGCCCTATCCTTTAAAGCATCAATTAAATTATAAAATAGTTGACCTAAGGAGTTATCTTTTTCATTAATTTCTTCAAGAATAGCTTTATAAGGTTCAATTGAGAAGTTAAGTATTCTAATTTTCGCAAGTTCAATTTCCCAGTTTTTATTTGCAATAGAAGATTTCTTCTGTAATTCACTTTTAAGATAGTTATCAAACAACTCTAATTGTGAAACTGCTTTTATATCTAATTCTTGAAGACAAGTGGGGCAAGCATCTCCAACTAGCAATGTGTTATTTTTATAACTATCGCTATTTTCTATAAAACTTTTAACAGCATTCATCATTACTAACCATTGCTCAGAACCTACATTAGATATTTTTAAATTAGAAAATGTAGAAACGCTAAGCTCGGTTGCTGCAAGATTAGCACTTTTTTTAGCATCATAAATTGATTTCATTTTAACTATTGATTCCAAATTTAGTATTTGCACTAAATTTGTTAAAAAAATCTGAAGAGGCAATAATCTTGACCGTCTCTTTTGATAATTTAATCTCAAAGTCTGAGGAGAGTTATTATTTAATTCAACAACCTCTTTTCTTAACTCATTTAACTCATTTAGCTCAGTCTGAGTTGCACAATGTAAATCTACTTCGTCTTCAGTTAATAAGTGGCTTATAACTAATTTACTTGGATTCGTACCGACATTCATTGTAGGTAAAATAGAAAAAGGTCTATATATAACCTCTTCATTCTTTGCTTTATCCAAGATAAAAGCGCTAGCTCTTAACAATTCATCAAGTAACTTCAATGCTGTTGGTTTAAAATCCAAAGTTCCAGTCTTAGTTAAATAGTGAATTGATGAATCAGAGTCAAAAACTCTTATTGCTTTAAGACGAGCATGAGGTTCAATTTTCGTATCCCATTGAACTAACTCTATTTCGTTATTCGCTTGAATTTGAATTTCTGCTGAAGGGACACCTCCTCTCGCTATAAAAATATTATGTTTTAGTTGTGGTATTTCTCCTCTTGTTAAGCAAGCATTTTTAAGGATTTTGGCATAACTTGACTTGCCCACACCATTATTTCCATAAATTACAGTCAATCCTGTAATTGAAAATTCAATTTTCTGCTGTGATGCTAATGCTGATATATTCTCAATATTTCCAATAGAGATTAATTTATTTTCTTCAATTTCTGCATGATACCCTGTAGCTTTTGCGGGTTTTACTAACATTGAATAATCTGGGCATTTATCCTCAAGACCGTATTCCATTTTCGCTACTAAATAAGCAACTTCAAGTTCAGCTGTAGACAATTTTCCAAGCTCAATCGCTTTATTTAGTGTATATCTCCACCAATCAGGCTTTGTTTTATTATTAACAAATTCACATATTTTTGTTGCTACTGGCATTATTTTTTCCTTAGTTATTAATTTTTAAATTTACTAAAAGATAATATAATATTTAGTATAAAAATTAACAAGATACAACTAGGACAATTAATGGAAATATTTTATTTATACAAACTGATTTGTTATTGATATCCTCAGTTACTACTCTTGATCAAAGAAATAATCAAAAGCTGCAACTAATCAAAAACCTATTCTACTGCTTCGTATGGTTTATTCCTTCATCGTTATTAGATGAGACATACCATTTTCGTCTTTTACTTTCTTTGTGATTGATCTCTAATTTATTTTTTATCAAAAAAAATTCAATTGAAAAATAGAGAGCATCTGCTCCCTATTCACGGCTAGCTAACTTAGCTTCAATCCATTGATTAATTTCCCAAGCTGACCAACCAATACGTTTTTGCGAGATTGTAACTTTCTTAGGAAACGTTGGATCATAGTAAGGCGAGTCTTCATCCATCATTTCGTATATTGTTGAACGACATACACCTGTGAACTCTATAACCTGTTTTATATTTATGAGTTGATTCATCTGAAAAGTTTGACCTGTGAACGCATTCATGATGTTTTCTCCTAATCATTGATGCGAGCGCGTATTCGCTCAGATGATAGGTCAGTCCAGTAAAATTTTACGCAGTCCAATGTTATTCAAGCTTATCTAATTCAGACCCTGAACTGACTGCTGTAACCCTTTCTGCATATCCTGAACATGAGTCAAATCATGATTTTGTTGGTGCTCTGAATTGGAATCCTCCACATAAAACTCCTCAACAATATCCAAACCCTCTTCACCTCCAACCTCAAAACAGGCATTGCCATAGCCCTGTCGTGCGACATAATCCAAAGCTTCCTGATAAAACCCTACTGCTTTGCTCTGTTCATCAATCTGCTTCGCTGAAGTGATGGCATCATTTAGATTTATCCCGTCCCGTAAAGTCAGGTCTACATAGTAGATTGGGGTACAATAACTCTGAGTGGTGCTTTTACCTCTTAAGGTTAACTGTAAGGGTAAACA
Organism: Acinetobacter sp. YK3; assembly: GCF_001729365.1. NCBI lineage: Bacteria > Pseudomonadati > Pseudomonadota > Gammaproteobacteria > Moraxellales > Moraxellaceae > Acinetobacter > Acinetobacter sp. YK3. The sequence goes on along the minus strand of NZ_LZPJ01000114.1, from coordinate 8,111 downwards.
TGAAAGTAAGTCACCCGATGCAGCATGATAGTAGCGCAATCTTGCAGCCAAGGTACGGATACTATTAAAACCTGTAGTTCTAAAGATAAATGTGCCCAACTCATCTGATTCGTCTAAGTTTACATAGAGTCTTCCATAAGGCTTGCATAATCCTCCTTGCGCCAGAGGGCATAAATTAGGTGATGGACATGGATATTGTTCAACGCCATTTTGTCCAAATCTCTGACAGCTTTCTCCATTACCTGAGCAGATCAAACGTCCTGTTTGTCGGTCAAATAAGCTGTACTCTGCCCGTAGATTTAGCTCAGGATCATTAAAGATCATTCGAACTGGAATGCTTCTGAGTTTTTGATTCGGTGCTTTTGCCCGAAGCTGCTCATCCAGTGGATGCTTGACCCAGCCATCCTTATTTTGGATTTGACTGGTAATGGTAAATTGATCATCTTTTTCGGGGAGTCTTTTACCATTCTTTTCAACAATCTTACCGATACTGATACGACCTAAAACGGGAGGTGTGATTGCTAAGCCCTTAATCATGATAATTTCCTTTAAATAAAAATTGGGTATAAAAAATCCCATACCTTTTTAGGTACGGGATCGGTTAGTTTGGGTGTTGGTTGAGTTGAATTTGAGATATGAGTAAGTCTGACTTATCCACCGTTTGGATAAATCTGAAAGCGTCTTGTTCCGGCTTTAGTTTGTGGAAACAGCTGGAGATATTCAGGATGCTGTTTAAGAAGCGATTTACTGTCTAGACTGATTGAGTCTTGTGATTTCTTCCAAGTGACTGAACCACCTGTAAATACTGCTCGCTCTGCATCTTTCATCATCATTTGTAGTTGATGTTTGAGTTCATCAAAATATTGTTGATGCTGCTCAACCTTATGTCGCTCCTCTAACAATTGGTTAAATAGGTAGTTTGCTTGTTCGTTTTTGGTGAGGTCTTCCACCGATAATGGGACCTGTTCTGGATAAAGTTGTTGCAACGCTTTAGCTGCCGAATATGACGCATCTACACTGGGTGGAATATCTGATTCCACACATTGCCAAAAGTGACGTTCAGCATTAATGATGTGCTGAATGACGGTTTCGTTGCGAGTGACTTTGAATATTTTGGTTTCATGTCCACAGATCAAAGCACAGATATGCGCTGCCTGTTTGCCTGTCACGGCAAGTTGATGTTGCACCTGACATAGCACATATAGGGGTACACCATCCCGCCACAGCTTTGCCCCATATTCCCCCACGGTTTTACATTCGAGAATCTGCACCTCATCACTGCCCACCACAGCAAAGTCCAGGTTTGCCAACATAAAGTGTTTGTCTTCGTCAGGGTGTTGCAACACTGCATTGACTCGACGCACTTTGTGATTAGTATGCATACTGTAGTATTGAGCCACCAACGGTTCGAGCTGTTTACCCCAGTACAACGGTGCATAGCTTGCACTTTCATCTTCGATGTTTTGTTGCATCCGTCCTGTCTTAATCATCCACAGTTCCAACATCGACATATAGGGATTCAATCCACAGGCAGTTGCTGCATCACTACTGCCAATGCCCTGCTTTCGAACTTCTAGCCATTGTTGGTAATTCATCTGTTTGTTGTTGGCAAGTCGTTTGGCGGTGAGTGGCTTGGTTTTGCCTGGCTGTTTGCTCTGTCGGTCTCGTTTGGTTCGGGTTCCTACTTCAATTTGTTGAGTCAGTGAGTTTTGAGTGGTTGGATTCAGGTTTGGTGAATAAGGCTGTAGCGGTGGATGATTTAAGGTATTTTGAATTTGAGTATGACTATTCATTAGAAATATTCCTGTATCGGTTAAATCGTAAAAGCTGAATTTTGGGCATAAAAAAAGCCGCATCTGAGGGTGCGGCTAAAGGTGTTGCTGTGCTTGTACGGTATTACCGTATGCTTAGGCTAATGGAGCTGGCCTAAGTGAAACTGAATTTAAGCTATCATTCGAAGTGCTTGTTCTAAACCACGCTGTTTAATGGAAGCCCCTGCACCAAACCATGCTGAATCCAGTCGATGGTCAGTACTCATCGCTCGACGCTCATGGTCACAGAACTCTGTGATACTGCACAGCAAGCCATACGCCGTGTCTTTGGCTGAACTAAGTTCTGCACCTCGCCCATGTCCGTTAAACATGGTCATGACTTTTGACATGGCACGCCCATTCGGTTCAGTTTTATTGTCTGCTTTGGATGGGCTTGTTTGATTTAGCATGGCTGCATTGCGATAGAACTGAATGATGCTTTCATCCTGTTCCACACTACTCAAACTGGTGTTGTTAAACACCGCATCAAAGTAGGCTGCTGCTTCTTGCTGTGTCACTTTACACTGACTCAACTGTTTCATTTCGTACATGTGTTCATCCCATGCACAGACTGAAATACCCAGTTGTTGTTTGACTTTCTCGGCATCGAACTTGGTACTGTGTGGGACTTTAACCACACCTGCACTATTATTCTGTCCTTTGAGAGCAATCGCCAAGGTGTTATTACATACCACGCGGATAGAGGTGAATTGAGCTGTGGTTGCCAGTGTTCCATCACAGGCTGTCGCTAAAAGAATATAACCATTACTCACATCCTTACCTTTTAAGGCTGAGCTTTGTCCTGTTCGTGCCAATGCCCAGAATTTCTTACCTCCTTTGAGTACCCCTGCAGTTTCCAGTTCAAAGCCCGATTGTTCAGTCAAATCTTTGTAGAAGTGTAGGATTTCCATCGGTTGGACTTCCTGAAAGCGTTGGCTGACCACTGATAAAGGTGCATGCGTATCAGAACGGTAAAGTACTCGCTGTTCCTCAAAAGGCATGATGATGCTTTGTCCCTTTTCATTCTGTGCCATGTAACTGACATCCGAAGATTCAATCCGCCAATCCATGCCTGCCTGTTGTGCCCAGACCTCGATGGGTTGATTTGGCGTGAGTTCATTGCCCAAGCCATGCCAAGGGGTTTGTCCTACAAATGCCATTGTTTCGACTAAGTGCGCCATAATTGTGTCCTTATAAACAAAAAGACTGCTGGACCTCACTCCTAGTTAAAGGAATGAAACCCAGCAGTCTTTGATGAGATTAATGTTGATGAGAATGAAACAATTCAGTGAATTATTTCATTCTGTATGTTGATTCATCTTAATGTTATATAACTACAATTTTTTTCAATCAGGCTTTTGGTGTGGTATGAGTCATATGGTTACTGTGGCGACATTACAATCTGACGACCATCCTTGAGTACCGCAGTCACTTCCCTGATATTGCGTGGATCACAATTCAAGAAGAATCGCATGGAGTTACCATAGGTAATCGGATTAGCTCCGCTACGGTAATCAGCTCTGCAATTTCCTCTATTCACAATCAGCTTATCCATCTCAATACTGTCTGAGAGTGAAATCAAATTCAGGTAGGCTGTTTCAACCACACTAGAACCATAGACATGATTCTTCACTTCAATGCGATATTCCATACTCGCCTCAGTATTTTCGAGGAGCAGTGGATCATTCGGATCAGCACGTTCACTATTAAAGGCTTCCCATTCTTCTAAACCTTTTTTAATAAATGCTCGCATCTCCTGAACAGAAGATGTTTCTAAATGGTTTAAATAAAACTCTGCCTGATTTGCAGTCTCCTCAATTGGTGAGGTTCTCAGAGAGTTTAAGTCTTCTTTCTCCACCACGGTTAATTCGGCATGTTCTGTGACAGGTTGGACTTCTACCTGTGTAGTTTTCTCTGATGTATCTGTTTTTGTCTTATCACATCCTGTAACCATCAAGGCTACAGATGTCAGTACGATCAATATTTTCATTTTCTTCCCCCTATAAACTGTTTCCTCCTGAATGGAAGTTAGTTGCCTTTTCTCTGCATACATTGCTGGTAGTACTTATCTCTAAACATTTGTTTGGTTCTGTCAAAAGTTGCTGTACCACCACGGTCATATTCAAAGGCATCATGGAGAATCGGTCTAAGTTGTTCTCGAAGTGCTTCATTATTTCCAGCCAGCAATACCATGACATTTGCCATATTGCTTTGTTTCAAACGCATATCCATTACTGTTTCAGCAACGTCCGCCTCTTCCTGACAAGGATCATTTACCGCAGCCTGTTCTTGTCCAGAGGAACAGCCAATCATGAGCAGAGTTGCCACAATCAAAAGTGTTTTATTGTTCATTATCATTGCTCCTTATCGACTGCATTTGCCAATGGTATAACCTCGGGCAAAGTCCATTTTCTTTTGGTCTTCTTCAGTGCTAATTGGTTTATTAAAGAATGGTTTTCCGTATGCCTCACGAATCTTATCGTAGCGACAACCACAATAAGCTTCAGTTTCAACTGCTGTTTTAATGGCTTGATTTGGATACATACACTGTTCAATGTAACCCTTGCGATCTTTCGTCTCGGATGAACAGCCTGATAACGTTTGTGCAATGATGATTGCAAGAATGCTAAATGATTTAATTTTCATTAAAGCTCCCCTATATTTTTTTCTGTATGGATCGTTTTTAAATCTATAGGCGTACATACACAGAACAGGGATTTGTCCGTGAATAAATAAGAAACGCCAAAGCACCGATTAAACGTTGAAGTGAAATCAGTTCGATAAATAAAAAATCAGTACAGATAGAGGAAAGTTTGAATCGTCATGGTTGACTCCTAGATGTAATAGAAGTTCTACCGAATCACTGCTAATCGATTATGGTGGCAGAACGAAAAGGGGTTAGCAGACTGGTCATCTAGTACCAGCACGCGCGAACGCGTCCCCCTCCCGTTCTACCGCAAAGGGGGACGAGAAGGTTTCGCACAAGCATCATACTCAGGAAGAATATGAACCTGATGCGCTAGATGAAACGGTCTGCTAAAACCGACTGACCATGTGGGTCAGCAGGTTAAGGATAATGGTGAGGAAGATTGAAGTCAATTCGGACACATGAAAATTGCTTGTTTTGCATTTCTATATATTTATTGATAACTTACAAAACAGCATGACTCAATTTCTAAATTTTGATTCTGCTTACAAAAACTGCGGAACATGGTTAAATATCAGACGTGGAACGTGAATAATCATGAGAAAGTCATTCTAGTTCGCAGAATCCTAGAATAACTTCAACTAAGGTATTGATGTAAAAAAGGAAAACCTTAAGAATTTCGCATAAGGCGTATTATGTTAATTTTAGAACAACTAATTAACATAAAAGAAAGAAATTTTAATTGCATGATAATATTAGTTTTTGTGGAGATTTAATTTGAAAACCAGTTTAAAAATTTTAAGTTTAACGTTTGATACATCACTATCTTATTGTGAAGAGATACGAGATATGATCATTAACGGTACTAAAGAAATTGAACTCGATTTTAGGAAATTAGGAACTATTGAACCTTTTGGAATAGTCTATTTTTCAAATTTTGTTAAAACCTTTTCAAGACTTAGAGATATAGAGCTTTCTTGTATTTACCATGACGATGAAAGCATTAGTTATGCTAAGCACATGGGACTTTTTCAAAATTGTGGTTTTGATATTGGAAGACCACTTAGAGAGGAGCTTCCTACCAAGGAAGCGACTCATATACCTATCACCATTATTGATGTAGAAACTTTAAGACAAGAAGCAAGAGATACATACGAGCAAGTTGGCCAAATTGTTGAAAATTATAGTGAAAGATTAGCAAAATTACTTACATCTCAGAAAGATACGACTCTAGTAGACACTTTAACTTTTTGTTTCAGAGAAATTATTAGAAATGTTATTGAACATTCACAGGCCAAAAAAATTACTTTTTGTGCTCAATATTGGCCATATCTAAAAAAAGCAGAAATTGTGGTACTTGATAGAGGTCAGGGTATTCGAAATTCTTTAAATGAAAACGATACATTACCAGATATAAAAACTGATAAAGACGCATTAAATTTTGCATTATTACCAAGTATTTCTAGTAAAGTTGCATATGGCAAAAAACAAAAAAGGAAATCAGATGACTTTTGGAAAAATAGCGGATTCGGTTTGTATATGACTCATCGTATAGCTGGAATGGGGGGGGATTTTTTTATTGCCAGTGGTAAACATGGTCTACAATGGACTCAAGACGAAAAAAAAGATCACAAAGTCAGATTAAAAGGCACTATATTACGTATGGTTGTACAGACTAATAATATTAGCGAACTACAGGAAACTCTTGGAGAGTTTAGAACAGATGGTTTTGCATTAGCACAAGAGTTAACAAAAATGAAGATAGAGCCATCTACAGCATCTCTGATGCTTTCTAAACATCGTAGTAATGTCTCCTAAATCTCCACTTTGGCTCTTAATGGAGCCATTTATTTAACATAAGGCGCTTATGCGAAATATAGATGTATATTCAAGCATAACATCAAAATTCTACCTACAGGAATTGAGCCATTACTGACTCAGTTCCTTTGAAACTCCAAATAGCTTTTTTAGCTAATAATGTATAACTCTATCCTACTATATTGAGATGTATAGCCTTATGCTCAATCAACATGAAGAACAGCCAAAAGCCCTCATACCTTTCATCCTGACTCCGAGACGTTGATCAATCTTTTCAACAGTTATACGAGCCAAATAGCTATAAACAGCTTTAAGTCTTTCTAATCCAATTGGATCTTCACACTTAATCATTCCCAAGCCATTTAGATACTTATATCCTTCCTTTTTCTAAATGTTTTCTCTAATTGCTATCTTAGTATCACTGTTTTTCAAATCCTCATCAGCATGTTTACATGTATGACAATTCTAATAATTAATAAGAAATGGATATTCCCTTGGAAAACAGTTAGCCAATAAAAGAAGATGAAAGTCAGGAGGGTGCAATGCACCCTCCCCATATATCCCTGAAACGTAAAATGGCTTTTTTAAGTGATAATGTATAAGTTGAAGCAGATTGGTTTAGCTACGATCTACGCCTCTTCTCTTCTTGGTAATGAATTGCCCTTTACCAAAAGTTTGCATATTCTTTTCAACTTTTACCCTCAGTCGCTGCATAACCTTGTCTTCACGTACTAACGTTAGATAGCTAATCACGGCTAAGAGTAGATCCCAATCTCCTTCATTGTTTCTTGAGACCATGCCTAAACCAATTTCACAGCCTGCTTGCCTCAGTTTATTCTTATACTCATTACAATTAAGATTAAAATAACTTCCTTCACCCTTTGTTATTTCTTGCCATTTCTCACCAGCTCGTTGAGCATAGTAAGAACCATTTTGGACTTTAGCGCCATCATAGATCAACAGTAAATGGACGTGATAACCCTTTTCCTTACCTTGCTCTATAGCCCAAGAATAACCTTGAAGATGTTCAAAAAAGGTATCTTTATTGGATAGCCTGTTACGCATCACTTCAAAATGTCGATAGAAGCGTTCAATGTCTATATTGCTCTTAGCATCTTTGGTATAACCCAGGTCAACTCGAACAATAAGTAGCTTTGAGTAATGATTGAAGAGCGCTTCTACATAATCTACAAGACTTTTTGTATTGTTCTCTTCTTGCAAATCGAACTGATGTAAATCCTGTTGAACTTTTGCTCTCATACTATTAGCTGTGATTTCTAAGAAATTAAGTTGTTCATCATCTAACTCCAATACAAACTCATAATTATCAGGATATTCGTTATTTGGATCGTAACGCATCTGATCAACAATCAGCTTCAAGCTAATGAAAACAGATATATGATCATAATAGTAATAATCAATATTATAGATAGGTTCAAACTGCTCAAGTAGCTCTTTAAAGACAGGTAACTGGGGTTGTTTAATGCCTGTTGTAAAAACTTCTATAACAAAATTTTCAATAGCAAATAAGATTTGTGTTTCAGAGTAGTTCGAAATTTCATTTGAATATGTCATGGTGTCTCCTTTAAGAATATTTTTCACCATCACATCATTTGATTGAGTTTTTTAAAACGACGTTAATGTGCCTTACAGGTCTCCCCCCTCACTAATCATTTCCATATGTGTCTATATAGTGGCTAATAATATAAGAGACCAACTAGATATAAATATCAACAATCTATGAAATATCTATTTTTAAGCATGAGACTTAGGAAACCACTCTTTATTTCTTGTTAAGTTTAAGAAGAAAACCAAGCTAAAGTTAATAAAACAAT
>NZ_LZPJ01000113.1:0-30229 GCF_001729365.1 Acinetobacter sp. YK3 | reverse complement strand
CCTGGGCTCGAACCAGGGACCTGCGGATTAACAGTCCGTCGCTCTACCGACTGAGCTATGGGAGAATAGTAGATTGGCTCTCCAACCTGGGCTCGAACCAGGGACCTGCGGATTAACAGTCCGTCGCTCTACCGACTGAGCTATTGGAGAATCTGATGCGCATTTTAGGCATGAAAAGCAGATGCGTCAACAACAATAGTAAATAAAATTAATCGTTTGCTTGATTAATAATCTTTTCAGTGCGAAGTGTGCAAAAAATGCGAGAAAAAGATCTTATTTACTTAAAAATTAATCAGTTAATGTGTTGTTCCTTGAACTTTGCCAATGCATCTATTCGATATTGAATCAGCATTTCCCCAATTTCTGGGCCACTGACATGTTCAGGTAAATCCTGCGCACGTATATTTCTGACGATTTGCATGGCATCTAACATATATTGTGCTTGCGGATAAGGGCGCTGCTCCAAACCCAAACGACCTTTGGCATCACATTCACAGGCCTGTACAAAAGCTTCCACTTTTTCTGGTCGGCGTAGCACGTCCAAACGCTGTAACAAGCGCCATAAAGTACCCGGTTTCAGATTTTTTACCTGATGGCATTTTAAATGCTCTTTACATACGATCAGAGCCAGATTTTTAAGCGCAGTCGGTACTTTTAAGCGATCACAGATTTGAGTAACGGGCGGAATACCACGTTCTTCATGCATAATGTGTCGTGGTAATTCTTCTACAGGAGTAAGTGCTTTCCCTAGGTCGTGTACCAGCACTGCAAAGCGCACTTCAAGTGCATAATTTGCTAAGCAGGCCTGTTTAAGCGCCATCAACGTATGAATGCCACAGTCAATTTCAGGATGATACTCTGGGCGCTGCGGTACGCCGAATAATGCATTGATTTCTGGAAATAAGACTTCTAGGGCATCACAGTCTTTTAAGATCTGGAAATACACATCAGCATGGTCTTCCATTAAGGCACGAGAGGTTTCTTTCCAGACACGCTCGGGTGTTAATGCGCTTAATTCACCTGATTGGGCAATTTCCCGCATCAATTGCAAGGTTTCTTCTGCAACGGTAAAGCCGTAAGTTGCATAACGTGCTGCAAAACGGGCTACGCGGAGTACACGCAAGGGATCTTCGGTAAATGCATCTGAAACATGACGTAGTATTTTGTGCTGTAAGTCCTGCTGACCACCATAAGGGTCATACACTTGACCATGATCGTCCATTGCCATTGCATTAATGGTCAGGTCACGACGAATCAGATCATCTTCTAATTTTACGCTGGTATCGGTAAAAAACTGAAAGCCATGATAACCCACACCAGATTTGCGTTCAGTACGCGCTAGTGCGTATTCTTCTTTTGTTTTTGGATGTAGGAATACAGGAAAATCTTTACCGACAGGTTGATAACCTTCGGCCAATAATTGTTCGGGCGTTGCTCCAACCACCACATAATCTTTTTCGTGATAGGGATGGCCGAGTAAATGATCCCGAACTGCACCGCCTACTAAATAAACTTGCATGAAAAAACCTCTATTCTTCACACAATCATGCTACAGAATAGAGGTTTTCTCAAGCGCTAAGCAAAGCTTTTCTGGAAAAGCTTTGCTTAGGTGAACTTAGTTTTGGCTTTGTTGAATTTCAGCGACTGTTAATGCGGTCATATTTACCAAACGACGAGTCGTTGCTGTAGGTGTCAGAATATGAACAGGTTTTGCAGCACCAAGTAAAATAGGACCAATTGTCACGTTATTACCCGAAGTTGCTTTTAACAGGTTGAATGAAATGTTTGCCGAATCAAGGTTAGGCATAATCAACAGATTTGCAGAACCTTTGAAGCGTGAATTCGGGAATGCAAAATGACGAATATTTTCATCTAATGCTGCATCACCGTGCATCTCACCTTCGACTTCAAGTTCAGGTGCCTGTTCAGACAATAAACGATAAACTTCACGCATTTTTTGTGCGCTTGGATCTGTTTGGTCGCTACCGAAACTCGAGTGAGAAAGCAGGGCAACACGTGGTGTAATACCAAAACGACGAACTTCTTCTGCTGCTAAAATGGTCATTTCAGCAAGCTGAGCAGCAGTTGGGTTGGTGTTTACATAGGTATCGGCAATAAATAAATTGCGATCTTCAAGCATCAAGGCATTCAAGGTAAAGAATGTGCTACGACCTTCTTTCAAACCAATGATATTTTTCACGAAATCTAAGTGAATGTCATAGCTTGAATAAGTACCACATAACATACCATCTGCTTTACCAAACTTCACTAGCATCGCTGCGATGAGTGTAGAACGGCGGCGTGCTTCACGTTGAGCGTATTCAACTGTAACGCCTTTACGTTGCATGATCTGGTGATATTCTTTAGAGAACTCTTCGTACTGAGGATTTTTTTCCTGATCGACGATTTCAATGTTTACGCCATGTTGTAAACGTAAACCAAGCTTCTTGATATTCTCTTCAATCACTGCTGTACGACCAACAAGAATCGGTTTTGCCAAGCCTTCATCAACAGCAATTTGAACCGCACGTAATACGCGTAGATCTTCACCTTCAGCATAAGCAATGCGTTTAGGGTCAGTCTTCGCCTGTGCAAAGATCGGTTTCATCAAGAATGCCGAGTTATAAACGAACTCAGAAAGACGTTGACGATATGCAGAGAAGTCTTCGATTGGACGAGTTGCTACGCCAGAATCCATTGCTGCTTTCGCAACGGCTGGAGCAATTTCCAGAATCAAACGTTGATCAAGTGGGCGAGGGATCAGGTAGTCACGACCAAATGAAGCTGATTTTTCACCATAAGTTGCAGCATCTGCTTCAACATGTGCCATACGCGCAATCGCGTGAACACAGGCAATTTTCATATCTTCGTTAATTGTCGTTGCGCCAACATCAAGCGCACCACGGAAGATATAAGGGAAACAAAGTGCATTGTTCACTTGGTTTGGATAGTCAGAACGACCTGTTGCCATAATGACATCTGGGCGAACTTCATGTGCATGTTCAGGTAAAATTTCTGGATCAGGGTTTGCCAATGCAAAAATGATCGGGTTCTCAGCCATTTCCTTAACCATTTCTTTGGTTAAGATGCCTGCTGCTGAAAGACCCAAGAACATATCTGCGCCTGCCATGACTTCATGCAACTGGCTTGCCTGAATGTCTTGAACATAACGTTTTTTAGACTCGTCCAGACCTTCACGCGCAGTGGTCAAAAGACCGCGAGAGTCAGCAACAACAATGTTGTTTTTATTTACGCCTAAAGCGCAAAGTAAATCTAGACAAGAAAGTGCAGCAGCACCTGCGCCTGAGGCAACAATTTTAATTTCATCAATTTTCTTATTTACGATCTGTAAAGCATTGAGTAATGCTGAACCGACGATAATACTTGTACCATGTTGGTCATCATGGAATACAGGAATTTTCATGCGTTCGCGAAGTTTCTTTTCAATGTAGAAACATTCTGGCGCTTTGATATCTTCAAGGTTGATACCACCAAATGTTGGCTCTAGCGCAGCAACAATATCAACGATCTTGTCTGGATCATTTTCATCAATTTCGATATCGAATACATCAACACCAGCGAACTTTTTAAAGAGAACGCCTTTACCTTCCATGACTGGCTTAGAAGCAAGAGGACCAATATTTCCCAAACCAAGCACAGCTGTACCATTACTCACGACGGCGACCAGATTACCACGTGCTGTATATTTCGCAGCGGTAGAAGGGTCTCTTTCGATTTCTAAACATGGAGCTGCAACACCAGGGGAATAAGCAAGCGCTAGATCTCGTTGGTTAACGAGCTGCTTGTTCGGTGTCACACTGATTTTTCCAGGTGTAGGAAATTCATGGTAATACAAAGCGGCTTGTTTTAAAGATTGATCGTCCATCTGAGTCTCATTTGTTCCGATAATAATCAGACATATAGAAGTCTAATTACTATATTAAGATAAGTGCACAAGAATATAGCACTAGTTCATGCTTTCGCACAGTCAAAAAAGCTTATTTTCACTGAACGATACAGCTATTCACAATCGATACCCAGCAGCAAAGAAAGGGCCAAAAAGCTTAAAATTTACTTTTAAATGGAATATCTTGCAGTTGACAGATGTAGATGCTGTTGCAGGTATTCTGTTGCTTCTATTGCAGTCAGTGGCTTGGAGAACAGGTAACCCTGTAATATGTCGCAGTTTTGTGCTTTTAGATAGTCACGCTGCTGTTCGGTTTCTACACCTTCGGCAACGACTTTTAGGCCAATTGTTTTACCCATGGCGATCATGGCATTAACTATCGCATCCTGTTTTGGATTACCAATTTTTAAAATAAATGCACGATCAATTTTCAAAATGTCAATTGGATATTCGGTTAAGTAGGCAAGAGAAGAATAGCCTGTACCAAAGTCATCCAGTGCAATAGAGATCTGACGTTCTTTCAATGCATTGAGAATAGTTTTAACGTTCTCGGTATTTTCCAGAAAAGCGGATTCGGTAATTTCCAGTTCAAGGTTTTTGCCAGAAACATCATAAGTTGTCAGGACTTCGTCAATATCATGCAGTAATTGACCACGCAAAATCTGTTGGGCCACAATATTAACCGCAATATTGATATTGCTAAAACCAAGTTTTTGCCATGCCTGTAACTGCTTGGCTGCTTCATGTAAGACAAACTGCCCAATATCGGAAATCAAGCTGGTGCTTTCTGCTAAAGGAATAAAAATGCTTGGCATAATTAATCCTTTAGTTGGGTGTTTCCAGCGAATCAGCGCTTCAAAACCATTAATCTGATCATTGAATGTGCTGATCTTCGGTTGATAGTAAACCACCAGTTCATTGTTCTGAATGGCTTTTCTTAGATCAAGCTCGAGATCACTATATTGATCAACAAAATTCGCTCTTTCATTGGAATAATAATGGATGGTATTGCCGCCTAGGCGTTTTGCTTCATTTAGCGCCTGTTCTGCATGGGTATTTAAATTATCAACTTGACGACCATGTTCGGGATAGATCGCCACCCCAATAGAGATACTGACAAAATATTCTTGATCGGCAATATAAAAAGCTTTGCTGAAAGCTTCTACAATATTATTGCAGAGTTGATGAATAGGCGGATGTAAATGCGATATTTCATAAATAATTGCAAAATCATCTGCACTTAAATGCGCGACCAACAGGGCATCAATATTACTGATCCGTAGTCGTTGTGCGACTTGTTTAAGCAACTCATTTCCAGCTTTATTGCTGATAATTTCATTGAGTGCACGGAAACGATCGATATTCAGGCGAATGACAGCCAAGTGTTGAATGGCAGGTTCATTGACCAGATATTGATGCAGTTGTTGCTGATAATAAAAACGGTTAGGCAGATCAGTTAAGGTGTCGTAATTGATCAAATAAGATAAACGCTGTTCCTGATGTTTACGTTCAGTCTGATCCGAAACAATACCAATATAATTGATGACACGATCTTGTTCATCTTTCACGGCATTGATGTGAATCCATAGGAAACATGATTTTTCAGAGTTGTAAGTTTCCTGAAATTCACCTTCATATTCCTGTGCTTCACGTAGCGTATCCAGAATAGAAAGATGAAAATTATGATGATGCTGTTTATTCTGTTTGGTAATTTCAAATAGCTGTTTGCCTAAAATGGCTTGTTTATCTAACCCTGTGAGCTGCTCGTATTTAGGGTTGATCTCAACATAATTGAAGTTTTCATCCAATATAAAAATACCCTCAGAAGCCTGTTCAAACACATTCGCAGCCAATTTAAGGCGCTCCTGATCTTTCTTCTCCTGATTGATATCACGATGCACACCTACCATACGTAAGGCGGTACCATTTTTCGGGTCTCTTAAAATGACCTGACCGACAGCGTGAATCCAGGTCCAGTCACCATTTTCATTTTTAATACGGAAAGTTTCTTCGTAACGCGGTGATTGGCCCGATAAATGTTGATACAAGGTGTTTTTTACACGTTCAACATCATTTGGGTGGGTAACTTCACTCAGTAAGGTATAGAGATTTTGCGCATTATGTGCGACTTCATGAGGAAGTGGTAAAGCATCAGGAATCGTATTTTCCAGATTCCAATCCCAATGCTGAATTCCAGCGGTTTCATGCGCTAATGCCAGACTCTGACGATGTTCTTCTAGACTTTCATTCATCTGCGTGAGGTCAAAAGTACGTTCACGCACTTTTTGTTCTAACAAATGATTATTGAACTGGAGCTGGGCTTCGATATCTTTAGATTTATTCACTTCATGTTGAAGTTGTTGGCAGAGTTCTTCAGTCCAATTGCTATGCTGTTGCGCAGCATCAATCAATTGTTTATTTTTTTCCAGTACCAGCGCGAGATGTTTGTGAATTTTATAAGTGGCTTGAGCGCAAAGCACGGTCGCGAAAAATGACGAATAATAGGCCAGATAGAAGAGGGTATGGTCATGATGCCGATGTAAAAGCTGGGTTATAATTAAGGGCGCGATACTCGGGATAAAAAATAACAAGAAATAGCGAATATGCTGCGTTAAAAAGGTCAGTGCAATGATATGTGACGCAGTCAGTAATAACGCGGTGAGCGTTAAAACATGAGAGCCGATCAAATTCGGAACATCGGAGCCTAAATAATGATTGATAATGACGGTATTAACGCCGATTAATAAACCTGTAAAAAAACAAATGAGTTGAAAAATAATATTGGTTTTATGGTTATAACGAACCGCAGAGTAACGTTTTAATAAAAAATGACAAATACCGGAAAAACCAAGCAGGATGGCAAGCGTGATAGTCATCCATGTGGTAAAAATATTGGCTTCAAAGGTGTAAAAAACGCCAAACAGTGCATAATCTAACAGACAAATAGCAAAAACACTTATTACAAACAAGCGTACATGATTCGGATAACTAATTTGATCCGTATAGATAAACTGTGGCAAGCTTTTGTCCTGAACCCCTAACATATAAAGCATAATCCTTTTCATTTTTTATCTATGTGGACAGTCTTTGTTTTTTTGTAAACATAGTCGATTTGCGCTTTAAATTAGCGCTAAATAAAATGGAAAGCAATGCTCAGGCATGATTAGGGAGCAAAGTGGTAATTTAAAATGGATAAAGCCACAACTGGAGCGGTTTCTGTTCTTAAAACGCGGTCTCCGATACACCAGTTTTTAAAATTATTTTGATTGGCAATGTTAATCTCTGCTTCACTTAAACCACCTTCCGGGCCAATCAGTAAAGCCAGATCAGGTGAACAGTTTAACAGAACGTTGTTCTGATCTTTATTCGGAGCAAGCACAAAACGTGATTCAGGTAAGTCAGACTCAACCCAATCAGTTAGAGAAATAGGGGCAAGAATTTCTGGCACACGATTCATCCCACATTGTTCGCATGCTGCAATTGCCACAGATTGCCAGTGATCCAGTTTCTTTTGGTCGCGATCATATTTTAAACGCATTTCGCAACGTTCACTGGTTAAAAGCTGAATCGTGGTAACACCGAGTTCAGTCGCTTTCTGAATCGCATAATCCATACGATCACCTTTACTCATGACTTGACCTAAAGTCACCTTAAAAGGGGCAGTGCGGTCTGCTGCATCAAACTGATCGACCGAAACAAACGCATTTTTTTTGTTGATCTGCGTCAGGGTTACCAAATATTCACCACCTTTTCCATTGAAAAAGATGGCCTGTTCTTGTTCTTTTGCGCGAAGCACACGTACCCAGTGATGAAATACCGATTCTGTTAATTCAACGGTATTGCCAGTATTTAATTCGGTTTCGATATAAAAACGATTCATGCTTGGGTAGGGCTCGTACAAATTAGTTTAAACCAAGATCAACAACGAGTTGTCGAGTCGGTTCAGTTTGGTTCATTGAGTAGAAATGTAGTGTTGGTGCACCACCAGCGATTAAACGCTCGCACAGATTCACAATCACTTCGTGACCGAAAGCTTTGATACTTGCACTATCATCACCATAGGCAGCAAGCTGCTTGCGGATCCAGCGTGGAATTTCTGCACCTGTACCATCAGCAAAGCGGATTAAGTTGCTTGCATTGGTGATCGGCATAATACCTGGTGCAACTGGAATATTCACGCCTGCTTTCGCAATTCGCTCAATAAAGTAGAAATATGCATCTGGATTGAAGAAAAATTGAGTAATGCCAGCATTTGCCCCAGCATTTACTTTTTCTACAAAGCGTTGGATGTCACCATCAAAACTGTCTGCTTGTGGGTGCATTTCAGGGTATGCAGCGACTTCAATATGGAAATGGTCGCCTGAATGTTCACGAATAAAGCGAACCAGATCCTGAGCATACGGTAATTCACCTAAGCCCACCTGACCTGAAGGTAGATCACCACGCAACGCAACAATACGATCAATGCCTTGAGATTTATATAAGTCTAATAGTTCTGCGATACGGGCCTTGTCATCTCCGATACAAGACAAGTGAGGCGCAACAGGTGTACCTTGACCATTAAAGTCATTAATCGCAGCTAAAGTACGTTCACGGGTAGAACCGCCAGCACCATAAGTAATGGAGAAAAACTCTGGATTTAACAGTTGTAGTTCTTGATGAACAACACGTAACTTTTCCGCACCCGCATCAGTTTTTGGTGGGAAAAACTCAAAAGAAATAGGAACACGCTTCGTCATTTCAAATCCTTTTTAACTCGCCTGAAAAATTTTAGAAAAAAGGGCAGTCCGTAAAACGTCTGCCCTGATTTTCTTAGTATTTGTAAGCGTCAGATTTGAAAGGGCCTTCCACTGGAACGCCTAAGTAATCTGCCTGTACTTGCGTCAGTTGTGTTAATACACCACCGAAGCCAACAACCATTGCTGCAGCCACTTCTTCATCTAATTTCTTAGGAAGTACTTCTACGCGAATCGCCGCTTGTTTTTGATCAGCAGGCAAGTCAGCAAATTTCTCAGCGAATAAATGCATTTGACCTAAAACCTGGTTTGCGAAAGAACCATCCATGACACGTGAAGGGTGACCAGTTGCATTACCAAGGTTTACTAGGCGACCTTCAGATAAAAGGATCAAATAGTTGTTTTCATCTTCTGAACGATATACTTGGTGTACTTGTGGCTTCACTTCAACCCACTTGTAACCACGGAGGTAAGCTGTATCGATTTCAGTATCAAAGTGACCGATGTTACATACAACCGCACCCGCTTTTAAGCTATCTAACATTGCTGAATCACATACGTGGTAGTTACCCGTAGTGGTTACAACAAGGTCAGTATTGCCGAGTAGATCGTGATTGATGTCTTCTTTCTTGCCTGTTTGCACGCCATTTTTGTATGGAGATACAACTTCGTAGCCATCCATACATGCTTGCATTGCACAAATTGGATCAACTTCAGTTACACGAACGATCATGCCTTCTTGACGTAAAGATTGTGCAGAACCTTTACCTACGTCACCATAACCGATCACAAGTGCACGACGACCAGAAAGCAACATGTCAGTCGCACGTTTGATCGCATCATTTAATGAATGACGGCAACCATATTTGTTGTCGTTTTTCGATTTAGTGATTGAATCATTCACATTGATTGCAGGAACTTTAAGTGAACCGTCTTTCCACATTTCCAATAGACGTTGCACGCCTGTAGTGGTTTCTTCGGTAATACCGTGAATACGTTCTAACAACGCTGGGTATTTTTCATGAACAAGTGCAGTCAAGTCACCGCCATCGTCCAGAATCATGTTGGCATCCCAAGGCTGACCATTCACATTGATCTGCTGCTCTAGGCACCATACATATTCTTCTTCGGTTTCACCTTTCCAGGCAAATACAGGCACACCGCTTGCAGCAATGGCAGCAGCAGCATGGTCTTGAGTAGAGAAGATGTTACAAGAGGTCCAACGCACTTCTGCGCCAAGTTCAACTAATGTTTCGATTAAAACAGCAGTTTGGATTGTCATATGGATACAACCCAAGATTTTTGCGCCAGCAAGTGGTTTAGCCGCTGAATAACGCTTACGTAAACCAACCAAAGCTGGCATTTCTGCTTCAGCAAGTTTGATCTCTTTACGACCGTAGTCAGCAAGGGAAATATCAGCAACTTTATAATCTGTAAATGAAGCATTCACCGCGTTCATCAGGATCTCCTAGAAAAAATAGTATGGATCATTCTGTTCGCGGATGCCGTTGTTGGCTAAAGCGAATGTTTAACCGATCGTCGAGCCTGGCAAATTGATCTTTAGTGCCGATCAATTGTCGCAGCATCCCTCGACTGGGCAATATGATACTTGGAAATCAGTTTTGTTCCAATAGGGACTGTTGACATTTCACAGATACTTGCGACAGAGGATATTTTTTAGGCGGTACAAGGAGAGTTTTGCGAAACTTAGTACTCTAAGTAAGCAAAACATAACGTAGTAACGGCAAAAAATAGCCCTGTCCCAGAGGGTTATAGCTAAAACTTCCCTAAACTACGTTATGAAACTTGGCAAGGAGCTGCGATTGCCTGCTTTTCATGCCTTGTTGATGTGGTTTTAGCGAATAACGCAATGTATGGCTGAAATGTCACCAGACCCTAATATTTTATTGGAAATGGCTAGAAAATGAAGAATTAAAAGGGAGATAAAGTTGGAAGTATTCTTATCTGTATAAATCAAGGATTCCAAATCCCTTTGGAATCCTCGTGTTTAGGAAATTTTGTCATTAGGCTTTTAAATGATCTTCGAATTCTTCACCCAACTGCATTGCTAAAGCATTACCAGAGAGATCGCCTGTCACCAAACCATATTCTTTTTTAAAGCTAAAGGTAAAACCACGGTTATCTGTCAGATTTTTAACTGAATATCCCAATTTTTCTAACCAAATACGGAAAGCCAATACGTTTTTTGCTTTAACAACTCTGTTTTTCATGACAGATCTCCTTGTGAACATGTATTTATTAATAAGGGTCAGATAAATTTTTTTAAAGGGGCATTGCATAGAATTATTTTGCCACGTGTAAGTAATGTAAAATTAGCGTAATTTTTCTAGGTATAATGTTATCTGATGATTTTTTATCTAATTGAAATTAAAGGTTAAAGTGTTTTTATTTTTTGGTATTTAAAAATTATTTTTTAAATAAATATTTCATGACAAATGTAAAAAATGATTTCATTTTCTACCTTAAGAGAAAAGTAGAAAATGAATCGCTTAAATTTACATCATTAATTAAAACTGATCTTTTAGGCTGCGGATACGCGCAAAGTCCTCAGCACTTTCAGTACGTAAAAATGGATTGGTTTCGAGTTCCAGTTCAATCGTACTGGGTAAGGTGATTTGATCTGCATCTCTTAATGCTTTGACCTGTCGCATACGTTCTTGCAAGGCGACATTATGTGGTTCTACAGTCAAGGCAAATTCACCATTGGCAAGCGTATATTCATGGGTGCAATACACTTTGGTCTGGATAGGTAATGCACCCAGTCGATTTAAGGAGTGATACATTTGCTCGGCTGTGCCTTCAAATAATCGTCCACAGCCCATTGCAAACAGAGTATCTCCACTGAACAGACTGTCCATCTCTTCAATGAAATAAGTGATATGACCTAAAGTGTGACCAGGGGTCGCGATGACTTCAATTTTGAGATCATTAAAGTGAAAATGATCATTATTCTGTAGGGGATTTGAGATCAGGGAAATTTTACTCAATTCATCTCGAGGGCCGTAAACCAGAAGATTCTGATTTGCCAATAAGCCCGGAACACCACCAGTGTGGTCAGGATGCCAATGGGTCAGCCAGATCTGTTTCAGAGTGAGTTGATGCTGCTGGCAAAACGCTGTGACCAGATCGGCTTCCGTTGGATCGACCGCCACAACTTCTTTGCTGCGGGTATCTTCCAATAACCAGATATAATTTTTTAAGGCATTTTTTACGTCAATTACATGAATCTTGTAATGCATAGCCGAGTCCTGAATCTTTGTTCCATGTGGTTATTGCTAGTTGGGTACTCAATACTGAGTGCCTGATTCTAGTTTAAGTGCAAATGCTATCGAGTGCAAAAAAGTGCTGCATTTATACATTAATACTGACTTTTTGAGGCAGATTCTGACGTCGATATTCATTGCGTCTATTTATAGTTGACAAGTGTTGTATTTTAAATAAAGATGAAAGAAAACTTTTATAAGTTAATGGTTTATATTCATCTTTAATCCTATAAGAAATACTTTATTAAAGCTAAATCAATTAAAAATGAGATTTAACAAAATAAGGATGAGGTCGTTGTAAATCATCATGATGAAGCAGGGGAGCTTATGTCTGATTTGATCGATCACGAAGTGGTCATGATTTTTAAAAAATATTTATATCCGCTCTCTGCCAAGCTGACAGAAATGTTAAATGAACACTTTAGTCATCAAACGGAACGGAGAGGTTGTGGCTATACACAAGCGACTCGCGTTATTGCAGAGTTTGTTTCGCAGGTGCGTGATCCGGTTGGGTTTCAGGATTTACGAATTTTTGAGGACTATGAAACCAAAGCGCTGAAAAACATTCTCAATCAAGCGGGTTCATATGGTCTGACACTAGAAACGTGGCGGAATCTGGATATCAATTTAGAAGTCCAGCAGACTTTAAAGCGTTTAAACCTGCAAGAGAGCTTTGCACAGAATTTACAGCAAGAAGTCGAATTTCAAGCCAAACTTAGAAGCATTCATCAATATGCCGAGTTGGAAGAAAGTATCCTGATTTGCCAGTTACTTGCCGATATTATCCTGCCTAAAACGGCGCAGGATTTCGGCATGATTGAATGTCAGGCTTTGCTTGAAAAGCCTAAAGTAGGTTCTTGCCCGATGGCAGAAAAATTCTTTTTGCGCATTGCGCATCATCGGTTATTACGACAGGGTGAAATCAATATTTTTGTGGATGAACATGATCAACCAATCATGATGGAAAAATTGAATATGGGGGATAACCATTCCTGTATCAGTTTGGTTCCTTTAATGATGAATGGGGTACGATTACCTGCGGGAAGTTTATTCTCTGCGCATTATGAAATTGAACAGCTCGAAAAGCATCAAAACAAGCAATATAAAGGCTATGTGATCCCGATTGCCGAGATGAATGGCTTCTGGTTTTTACGCTTAACCACTTTGGCTGTTTCACCACAACATCGTGCGCGGACATTTGGCTATCATTTTAAACAGCAGGTGGATAATGGATTATTCAGGCCTGATAGCACTGAATTAGCTCAGCTGATGGATATTGCCAAAGATCAGATTTATATAGGACATCCATGCTAAAAGCTTGTTACTCTCCACGCTACTTTGCGCAAACGCATACCAATAGTATGGAAAAACTCACAGCTGTAGCGGATGTGTTGCGTACGCATCAAATGGCAGAGCTGGTAGATCCAGGGCTGATTGATGTGGAAATCTTAAGGAAATTGCATCATCCACAATATGTCGATGCTTTTTTGTCAGGAGAATCGGCATTTGCCACCATACAAGGTTTCAAGCCGTGGAATGAACAGTTGCGAGATGCGATTCTATCGGTTCAGGCTGGACAATTACTGGGTGCTGAAATTGCCTTGAAAGAAGGGGTGGCTGCTAATATTGCGCAGGGATTTCATCATGCCAGTTATGAATCTGGCGCAGCCTATTGTACATTTAATGGTCTGGCATTGGTTGCCAAGCAGTATCCTGAGAAACGTATTTTTATTTTGGATTGTGATCAACATGGTGGGGATGGCACAGCTATTTTCACCAATCGTATGACCAATCTAATTAATTTTGGCATTTTTGGAATTCGGTTTGGCTGCAAGGCTGGTGAACGTAGCTTGACCCGTTATATTCATCCCAAACAGGGAAATTTTGATTTATATCGAGAAGCGATCTTTGAGGCCTTTCAGTATGCTTCAGGTTGGGAGGCGGATCTGATGATTTATCAGGCGGGCATGGACTGTCATCAAGATGATAAATATGGTTCAAAATGGTTGACCACAGAATTACTTTTTGAGCGTGATCGCATTGTCTTTGAAATGGCGAAGAAAATGAAAATCCCGATGCTATTTGTATTGGCTGGCGGCTATCAGAATTTAACCGATTTAGTTCCGCTCCATGTCAACACCTTCAAGGCAGCCAATGAAATTTACTTTCCTTAAAAATGTTCAGGTGTAAAAAAAGCGCCCACCATGAGCGCTTTTTCTGTATTTTTAATTAACGTAATTTTGCTAGCCAGTCACCGATCATTTGTACCATTTGTACCAACAGCAATAATACAATGACGGTTAAAATCACTACGCTCGTATCGAAACGTTGGTAACCATAAGAAATCGCTAAATCGCCGATACCGCCTGCGCCTACAGCACCTGCCATTGCAGTCGCACCGATGAGAGAAATCGTACCTGTGGTCAAGTTTAGTATGAGTGAGCTACGTGCTTCAGGGATAATAAACTTGAAGATGATTTGCCACGGTGAAGCACCCATTGCCTGAGCAGATTCCACAATACCTTCATTCACTTCAAGCAATGAGGTTTCGATCAGACGGCCTAAGTATGGACCCACATAAATAGTCAGAGGCACAATCGCTGCCCATGTTCCAATTGAAGTGCCAACCAGCATTTTAGTCAGTGGAATAACGGCAATCAGCAGAATAATAAAGGGAAGGGAACGCAGTGCATTCACAATGGGATTTAGGAAATAATAAATCGCACGATTTTGCAGGATACCGCCTGAGCGAGTAACAACTAGCGTAATACCTTGAATCAATCCCCAAATGCAACCAAACAGTAGAGAGAAGAACAGCATTTGAAAGGTTTCTTGCAGTGCTGTCACAAACTGGTCGATCGAAAGGGAGCTATGCCAAAATGGAGCAGTGACTTGGGTCAGCCATTGTACGATTAAGTCTCTCATTGGCTTACCACTCCAGATTGTTCCACTTTCACGCCTTGAAGCTCAAGGAATTTTACGGCTTCCTGAATGATCAACGGATCACCCAAAAGCTGGATAAACATTTGTCCGATCACCGTACCATTAATCTCGGTCATATTGGCAAACAGAATATTTAAACTCACATCAAATTGTTTAATCGCAGCCTGAATCACGGTTTCCTGTGCTGAAGTGCCGAGGAACTGCAAGCTATAGATACTATTATGATGTTGATGTTCAAGATTACTTAAAATATTTACTGGTAACTGCTGTTGCAATACCGTTTGAATAAAGGTTTTGGTGGTTGGATGCTGTGGCTGACTAAAAATGTCCAGCGTCGGGCCAGTTTCAATCACATGACCTGACTCCATGACCGCCACATAATCACATACTGATTCGATTACATCCATTTCATGGGTGACCATGACAATGGTAATGTTCTGTTCTTTATTAATCTTTTTTAACAGCGCTAAAACAGATTTTGTGGTCTGTGGATCAAGGGCAGAAGTTGCTTCATCGCAGAGTAGAATCTTGGGATGATTGGCCAGCGCACGTGCGATACCAACACGTTGTTTTTGCCCCCCTGAAAGCTCATCAGGGTAAGCATCTTTTTTATGTTTAAGATCGATAAACTCTAGTAGTTCAGCCAGACGTTTTTCACGTTCAGCTTTGCTATGCCCAAGTAATTTAAGTGGCATTTCAATATTTTCAGACACGGTTTTAGTCTGAAGGAGATTGAAGTGCTGAAAGATCATGCCAATATTTGCACGTTCTTGACGAAGTGTTCGCGCGTCCATAGCAGTAAAGTCTTTTTGATTGATAATGACTTGTCCCTGCGTCGGGCGTTCAAGCAAATTAATCAAACGGATCAGCGTACTTTTACCTGCACCACTATAGCCGATAATGCCAAAGATACTACCGTCCGGGATCTCTAGATTGATCTGGTCCAGTGCATTGATCGTTTGACCTTTCAACTGATAGTGTTTCGAAATGTTTTTAAATTGGATCATGTTCGTCAGTACTATGGCAGAAAAGAAAAAACAGGCAAAATCACTTTGCCTGTTTTATTTGAGAGCATTATATTACGAATTTGCTTCTGTGAGGTAGCTTGTTGGTTTGTTCACGTCAACTTTAGTACCAGCAAAGTGTTCTTGAACATATTGCTTCACAGCTTCAGTATGGTAAAGCGCGCCAACTTTTTGCAATACAGCATCATCTTTACGAGATTCTGCAGTCGCTAAAACGTTAACATTCAGCTTCGTGCTTTGATCTACAGGCTCATAGAAGATCGCATCTTTCAGAACGTTTAAACCGCCTTCCATTGCAAGTGTATTACCTAATAAAATCGCATCAACTTCGTCTTTAACACGTACAGCTGTTGCCATTTGAATTGGTTTGATCACAATTTTTTTCGGGTTTTCAGTAATGTCAGCAGGGGTGCCTTTTACTGGATCAAAGTCAGCTTTTAACTTGATTAAGCCCGCGCTTTGTAAAAGTAATAATGCACGTGATTCGTTCGCGCCGTCATTTGGAATCGCAATGGTTGCACCTTCAGCAAATTCGTCAACTTTTTTGACTTTGCTTGAGTAGATACCCATTGGCTCTAAATACGTTGTTGAAACAGGTGCAATCTTATCTTTATTGGCAGCATTAAATGCCACAAGGTAAGCGTAAGACTGGAATGCATTCAAATCAACTTCTTTGTTCGCTGCAGCAGTATTCATGGCAACGTAATCAGTGAAGTTTTTAACTTCAAGTTTGAGACCAGCAGCTTTGGTTTCAGGTAAAGTGGCGATATAACGCCAGATATCAGCGTCAGAACCTGTAGAAGCGATTACAACAGTTTGTAATGCAGCAGCATCACCTTTTTGCTCGGTAGATGCGGTATCTGGTTGTTTACTGCAAGCTGCGAGTAATAACACCGATACACTTAAAAAAAGACTAATCAGCTTTTTCATGTATAAATCCTAATCGGAATAATGGCGAGAAAATCAGCCTTTCTCGAGCATTAATGATTGCAATAGGTTTGTATGTTGTAAATTGGCATCGTCCTCAAACAATCACGTGAATTATTTTTGAGGTTTTCAGTAGAGTCCTTTCCACAACACGCGAAAAATAAATGAATATTCATGTTCCCATTCAGTATATATACAATGGGAAATCAAGCATTCATATCTTTTTCTAATCAAATTTGGATTTAGCTGCAATTTGTTTTGTTAGGAAAAATATTCTAATCATTTGAAATGAATGAAAAAGAATACTGAATTAACATAAAAACAACATCTAAAATTTCGGCAATCATACCAATAATTTAATGCAGGGGACAGTGCAGTAGATTGTCCTAATGAGTATAAGACTATGATTATTTGAGAAAAATTACATCATAAGTAAATATAAATTGATGATAGTTTTATGGTTTTTTCAAAAAAGAACTGTAGCAGATTGAATTAAAACATAAATATATATTTTTCTGAATTTTATATTTAAATAATGAATATAGAAGTGGGAATTATGCAATTTAAGGAATAAAAAAAGCCTTCCGAAGAAGGCTTTCAAGCATAATTTACTTATTCAGCTTTTTCACGGGCAATGGCACGATAACCAATATCGCTACGGTATTGCATGCCAGTGAAAGTGACTTGGCCACAAACTTCTAGCGCATTGATTTGAGCTTCGAGTACGGTATCACCTAAGGCTGTGACGCAGAGTACGCGACCACCCGCAGTAATCACATGACCATCAGCACTCATTGCAGTACCTGCATGGAAGATTTTGGTGTCTTCTGGAGATTGACCAAGACCTGAAATTACATCGCCTTTGCGTACAGTTTCAGGGTAACCACCAGCAGCAAGAACGATACCAATCGATTTGCGCTCATCCCATTCAGCTTCGCTTGGTAAGTTACCTGCAATACCAGCCTCAACCAAATCAACCAAAGATGACTTTAAGCGCATCATGATCGGTTGAGTTTCAGGATCACCAAAGCGACAGTTGAATTCGATCACACGTGGTTGACCTTGTTCATCAATCATCAGGCCTGCGTATAAGAAACCTGTATAAACGTGACCATCCGCAGCCATACCATCAACGGTTGGACGCATCACTTCATTCATGACACGTTCGAAGACTTCCGCAGTGACAACAGGCGCAGGAGAGTAAGCACCCATACCACCTGTGTTTGGACCTTCATCGCCTTCAAAAATACGTTTATGGTCTTGTGATGTCGCCATTGGCAAAATATTGTTGCCATCGATCATGCAAATGAAGCTTGCTTCTTCGCCTGCAAGGAATTGTTCAATCACAACGCGTGAACCAGCATCACCAAATTTGTTGCCTGCTAGCATATCGTCGATTGCTGCAAAAGCTTCTTCATTGGTCA
Organism: Acinetobacter sp. YK3; assembly: GCF_001729365.1. NCBI lineage: Bacteria > Pseudomonadati > Pseudomonadota > Gammaproteobacteria > Moraxellales > Moraxellaceae > Acinetobacter > Acinetobacter sp. YK3. Next base: position 11,983 of record NZ_LZPJ01000113.1, on the reverse strand, counting down.
TGGCAACGATCACGCCTTTACCCGCAGCAAGACCATCGGCCTTGATGACGATAGGTGCGCCATTTTGCTCAACATAAGCTTTAGCCGCATCTACTTCAGTAAAGACATCATAAAAAGCGGTTGGAATGTTATGGCGCTTTAAGAAGTGTTTTGCAAATGCTTTAGAACCTTCTAGCTGAGCTGCATATTGGGTTGGTCCCCAAATTTTTAAGCCAGCTTCGCGTGCTGCATCCACCACACCATTCACTAAAGGTGCTTCAGGGCCAACAATGACTAATGCCACATCATTTTCTTTGGCAAAAGCAATAATGGCTGGATTGTCTAAAATATCGAGTTCAACATTTTCACATTTGTCTTCAGTTGCAGTACCTGCATTACCTGGTGCTACAAAGACTTTAGTGACTTTTGCATCTTGTGCGATTTTCCATGCAAGTGCATGTTCACGGCCACCGCTACCCAAAACTAAAATATTCATTATAAAGTTATTTCCCTTTTTCCGTATTTAAGAATATACCTGTTCAGAATAAAAAAGTCCCTCTGAATCTCCCCCAAACCCCTCTTTGAGAAAGAGGGGAGCAAACTTATTTGAGTGAAAAAGTAAGTCCCCCTTTTTTTTAAAGGGGGATTTAGGGGGATTGCGTTGAGACTCAGATCATTTAGTGACGGAAGTGACGCATACCCGTGAATACCATTGCAATACCAGCTTCATCTGCTGCTGCAATTGTTTCTTCGTCACGCATCGAACCACCTGGCTGGATAATGCATTTAATGCCAGCTTTGGCAGCATTATCAATACCATCACGGAATGGGAAGAATGCATCAGATGCCATAACTGCACCTTCAACCACTAAACCTGCATGTTCAGCTTTAATTGCAGCAATACGTGCAGAGTTGACGCGGCTCATTTGACCTGCACCTACACCAATGGTTTGACGATTTTTTGCATAAACGATCGCATTTGATTTCACATATTTTGCAACTTTCCATGCAAAAATAAGATCATCAATTTCCTGTTCAGTCGGTGCGCGTTTAGTCACAACTTTCAAGTCATCTTTAGTGATCATGCCCAAGTCTTGATCTTGAACCAATAAACCGCCATTAACACGCTTATAGTCAAGCTGTGGAGCACGTGCATCAATTGCAGGAAGTTCGCCACAGACCAACACGCGTACATTCTTTTTCGCACCTGTGATTTCAAGTACGCCATCCGCAATGCTTGGCGCAATAATCACTTCAACAAATTGACGATCAACAATTGCTTGTGCTGTTGCTGTGTCTAATTCACGGTTGAATGCAATGATGCCACCAAATGCTGATTCAGGATCGGTTGCATAAGCAAGATCATAAGCTGCCTTGATACCATCCAATGAAACAGCAACGCCACAAGGGTTTGCATGTTTAACGATGACACACGCAGGCTTCGCAAATGATTTCACACATTCAAGTGCTGCATCGGTATCTGCAATATTGTTATAAGAGAGTTCTTTGCCTTGTAATTGCTTCGCAGTAGAAACAGATGCTTCTTTCGCATTTTCTTCTACATAGAATGCTGCGTTTTGATGAGGGTTTTCACCATAACGTAAATCTTGTGCTTTATTCAGTTGCGTATTGAAGGTACGAGGGAAGAGATCCGCTTCGCCTTCTGCTTTACCCACGCGCGCACCTAAATAAGAAGCAATCATGCCGTCGTATTGTGCTGTATGTTCAAATGCTTTTACTGCTAGGTCGAAACGCGTTTCATAAGAAAGCGTACCATTTGCTTTTAGCTCGGCAACAACTGTGTTGTAGTCTGCTGCATTAACGATAATTCCCACTGAAGCGTGGTTTTTCGCTGCAGCACGAACCATGGTCGGACCACCGATGTCGATATTTTCGATTGCATCTGCAAGCGAGCAGTTCGGTTTAGCCACAGTTGCAGCAAATGGGTAAAGGTTAACAATCACCAGATCAATCGGATCAATGTTGTGTTCTTGCATCACCGCTTCGTCCAGACCACGACGAGCCAGGATGCCTCCATGAATCTTTGGATGTAATGTTTTAACACGACCATCCATCATTTCAGGAAAACCTGTATGTTCAGAAACTTCTACTACGGCAATATTGTTGTCTTTAAGCAACTTATATGTACCGCCCGTAGATAAAATTTCTACCCCTAGAGCTACAAGATTTTGAGCGAATTCAACGATTCCGGTTTTATCAGATACAGAGATTAAAGCACGTTTGATAGTCATGATTTTAGTCAACAGTTTGAAGTCTACAGATTAAAACAAAGGCAAAAAAAATGCCCACGAGAACGTGAGCATTTTATCAATTATTCACTCATTAAACCGTGAGCTTTTAACTTTTTGCGTAAAGTTCCGCGGTTAAGGCCTAAAATCTCAGCAGCACGCGTTTGGTTGCCACGAGTATATTCTAAGACCACAGATAAAAGAGGTTTCTCCATTTCTGCTAAAACCATGTCATAAACTTGAGATGGTTGCTCACCTTGCAATTGTGCAAAATAATGACGAACTGCGCGATCTACATGGATGCGAAGAGCGACATCAGATTGAGCCGTAAAAATAGGAGATTTGCTATTCATGCGTGTTAATCCGAAAAATCAAAATATCACTTGGGTAAAGTGATATAAATGTGGTCTAAATTACTGAGCCCCGTTTTAGATCCTAAAACAGTGACTCTAAAACAAAAGGACTATTAGCTTGCCACAAATCCTCGAGTTGTGTAAAAAATAAGCGTAACAATAGTTAAATATTTGTTACCGCCTACTTTCAAAAACAAAAAAACCAACAATGCGCTTATTGGGTAAAAGCACAGTTCGTTTAACGATTTTATTGTCTGTAGATTACGAGGAGTAAGTGGGTCAAAGCATTCGTGGCGCGTATCATACCACTGTCAGCGAAAAAGTGAGCAAATTAACTGCACTTTTTTTTGTTTTTTTGTCACTTTTTTGAGCTTTTAGGGCTGTACAAATTCTAAACTATAGTCATTGAAGCTATTTTTGCTTTTCGGAATGGTAAATTCGAAGCGAAAAGGGCTATTTGATGGGATGCGCTGAATAGTCTTTAAACTGTCGACTAAATAGTCTTGCGGTTTCAAAACGGTATAAGAAATAGCTTCACCATTTTGTTTAAGTACCACTTTAATTGGGGGAAGCACAACGCTATTTGCATCTTGGTTAAGCAATACGCCAGAAAAACCTGTGGCATTATGTTCAACCCGTTTCAGTTTTACTTTTTCAAAACTAAGAGACTGATATTGTTCATTGGCGATTTTGCAGCTCAGAAGACCACAGACATAATTAAACATCTGGTTTAATGCTGGGCTTTCATGCATGAGTTTCGGGTTAAACCATAAAATCTGAAAAGCAAACACCAGAATCAGTGCAATATTTCCAATACCCCAAAGGGTGTAATACAACCAGCCATGTTGTTTGTCGTTATTTTCCTGATCCATTGAAAGTACATCTTCTGAAAGATTCAGGTTAGGCAGGGCAGTGACGGGTTCGGTATTAAAGTAATTCAGGTTATTTAAATAAGTGAGTAGATCAATATTTGAGTTTTCAATTTTCTGATCGAAGATCCTTAAGATCTGCATTTGCTTTTCTGCAAATGAGCTATCTGGCTGGATCGATGAAAACAGTGAGCGATTAACGGGTGTTGGTGTCGCATCACTGTCTGTTTCGAGCAAATTGGTTAATGCATTAAAGTTAATGACGCATTTTGGACAACAAACCATACCCTGTGCAACACTGAGTTGTGAAAGGGTCACTTTGTACACAGTTGAACATTTAGGGCAGCGGGTTTGTTTTTCACTCATAAGTTATAAAATTCTCAAATTGTTTTTCGTTTTCCTGAAATGCGGCACCAGTTTTCTTCACGCTTTTCGATTTCTAATATATCAAAAAACTCAGCGTAAACGCTAGAAACATCAGCAACTTGCTCTTCAATTACACCTGCTAGTGCGAACTCTCCCTCATTTTTTAATAAAGTTGAGAATTCAGGCGCAAGTGCCATGAGTGGAGCTGCAAGAATATTAGCAACCAGAATATCAGCCTGTTGAGGTTTGAATTCCTGATCAAACTCTTCAGGCAAACCGACATAAAGGCGGTCAAGCACACCATTTAACTCGGCATTTTGTTTTGTTGCCAGTACAGCTTGTGGGTCGATATCCGTTGCATAGACTTTTTTAGCGCCTAATAAAAGGGCAGCAACGCCTAAAATACCTGAACCACAACCATAGTCGATCACAACTTTATCTTTTACATCAGTTTTACCTAACCACTGTAAACATAAGAATGTGCTGGCGTGGTTACCTGTACCGAACGCTAGACCTGGATCAAGTTTAATGTTGGTTGCATCTGCTTCAGGTGGTTCTAACCATTCAGGGACGATCCAGAATTTTTCACTAATTTGAATCGGTTCGTAATAATCCATCCATGCGCGTTCCCACACCTGATTTTCAAGGTATTCATGGCGCATTGGAACATCAGGAAGTTGTGCTTTAAGGAAAGTTTCCAAAGCATCTACGTCAATTGGGTCATCTTCTTCTTGTTGGTAAATACCCGTAACGATGACTTTATTCCAAAGTGGAGTTTCGCCTGGTAATGGCTCAAGCAGGGCTTGATCTTCTGCATCATCTAAAGTAACACTCACCGCACCCAATGAAAGGAGCAATGTTTCGGTAAGTTCAACTTGATTTTGATCAACAGTAATATGAATTTGTAGCCAGTTCACAGGAAAACCTAAATAAATGTATTTGTGCGTATTGTAATAGATTAAAACTTATTAAAGGGATTATAAAATAGACAGATTACAATTTTAAGGACAAATATTTAAGTCAGTGAGCTCTAGAACATTGTTTTTAGATTTAATCGATAAATAAAGAAGGCCATCAAGACCTTCTTTATTTGTGCTGCAATTATGGCGCAGTCTGTTCAACATCTGGAGCAACTGGTGGTGCAGGAGTCGCTGCAGGTGCCTCCATAGCAGGCGCAGCTTCCATTGGAGCGCTGCTCACTGGACGTGGAGCTGACTGAGTTTCAGAGAGACGACTTTGTGTGTCTACAGCAGCGTTAGAAGCTGGCATTGGCGGTTGGAATGCGAGTTTACCGGCTTCATTTGGTTCACACGAACCATTGAAAACAACGCCTTTATACGCAAATGAAACTGGATCACCTTGTTTTTTGCCTTTACAAACCTGTTGGTACTTTTTGGCTTGCTGATCTTGGGTAGCTTTGGTATCTGCCGCATGTGCAGCTACGCTAAAACATAGGCTACAAATAAGAGATGAAAATAAAAGCTTTGTGTTCATATCATTTTCCTAAAGTATTTGTTATGCACTTTTTAGGATAAGAAATTCATCAAATAAAACAGTGGTGTTCGAGTTAATAGTTTAGGCAGCTCTGTTAAGTATAAGATGAAAATGCAACAGAACGTTTCTTTTTGTATGTTTTGTCGACATATCTTGGGCTTAGAGTCCAGAAGAATATTGATGGTTTTTGCCAATTTGATGCAAAACTCCTGTATAATACTCTGTCATTTTTTGAATACATATTTACCACTATGCACTATCCTAAAGTTTACGACGTTATCGTAATTGGTGGCGGTCACGCTGGTACGGAAGCGGCGCTCGCTGCGGCACGTATGGGAAGACAAACATTATTGTTGACGCATAATATTGAAACTTTGGGACAGATGAGCTGTAACCCGGCAATTGGTGGTATTGGTAAATCACATCTGGTCCGTGAGATTGATGCACTTGGTGGTGCAATGGCACTTGCGGCAGATAAAGGTGGTATTCAATTCCGTATTCTCAATTCGCGTAAAGGCGCTGCCGTTCGCGCGACACGTGCACAGGCAGATCGTGTACGTTATAAAGCTGCAATTCGCGATACTTTAGAAAATCAGGCCAATCTGGACATCTTCCAGCAAGCAGCAGATGATTTAATTGTTGAAGGTGATGCGGTTAAAGGTGTTGTTACCCAGATGGGTATCCGTTTTGATGCCAAAACTGTGGTATTAACAACAGGTACTTTCCTTGGTGGTGTGATCCACGTTGGCTTACAAAACTCAAGTGGCGGTCGTGCAGGGGATCCACCCTCAATTGCACTAGCTCATCGTTTACGTGAACTTAAACTTCCTGTTGGACGTTTAAAAACAGGTACACCACCACGTATTGATGCACGCTCAGTTGATTTCTCTGTGATGACGCCACAACCGGGTGATTTCCCATCTCCTGTCATGTCATTTATGGGTGATGCGTCAATGCACCCTGAGCAAGTTAATTGCTATATCACGCATACCAGTGAAAAAACCCACGAAATTATTCGTGGCGGTTTAGACCGTTCACCAATGTATACGGGTGTGATTGAAGGTGTTGGCCCACGTTATTGCCCATCAATTGAAGATAAAATTCATCGTTTTGCTGATAAAGATTCACATCAGGTATTCCTTGAGCCAGAAGGCTTAGATACTCATGAGCTTTATCCAAATGGTATTTCGACTTCATTGCCATTTGATGTGCAATTCAATTTAGTTCGTTCGATCCGTGGTATGGAAAATGCGCATATCCTTCGTCCGGGTTATGCAATTGAATATGATTATTTCAATCCACAGGCTTTGAAGTTCACACTTGAAACCAAAGCAATTCAAAACCTGTATTTTGCTGGCCAAATTAACGGTACGACAGGCTATGAAGAAGCAGGTGCGCAAGGTTTACTTGCGGGCTTAAATGCTGCACGCCGTGCTTGGGAACAAGAAGAGTGGACGCCAAAACGCGATCAGGCTTATATGGGCGTGTTGGTTGATGACCTGATTACATTAGGAACCAAAGAGCCGTACCGTATGTTTACCTCACGTGCGGAATATCGTTTGATGTTGCGTGAAGATAATGCGGATCAGCGTTTAACCACGATTGGCCGTGAGCTTGGTCTGGTTGATGATGAACGTTGGGCGGCTTATAGTGAAAAAATGGAAGCAGTTGAGCGCGAAACCTCTCGTTTACAACATTTATGGGCAGCACCAAATAACCCAATGGGTAAAAAATTCGTTGAAATGACGGGTGCTGATCTTAGTAAAGAATGTAGTGCAGTTGATTTGCTTAAACGTCCAAATATTAACTTCGGTCAAATTGCGGAATTAACAGGTTCAGAAGTTTCACAACAAGTCGGCGAGCAAATTGAAATTGCGGTGAAATATGAAGGCTATATCAATCGCCAGCATGAGGATGTTGCGCAATTGAAGCGTCTTGAAGAAACAAAAATTCCAGCTGATTTTGAATATGATGGTATTTCAGGTTTATCGCGTGAAATTACTTTGAAGTTGAAAACAGTTCGTCCAGAAACCTTGGCACAAGCAAGCCGTATTCCTGGTGTTACACCAGCTGCTGTGCAGTTACTGATGATTACCATCCGTAAAAACAATATGGCGAAGAAGTCAGCTTAAGCTTTCGTTCGACACATTCAAATAAACATTAAAAAACACCCTTTTCATAAGGGTGTTTTTTTCTCTGAATATTTTATTCCTATCATCATAAATATAGATTTGCTGAGGTGCGGTTAAATGAAAAACTGGATTATTTTGTTTATCGCGATTATTGCGGAAGTGATTGCGACTTCAGCGTTGAAAAGTAGTGAGGGTTTTACCAAGCCGCTCGCTTCTATTGTGGTTGTACTTGGCTATGTGATTGCATTTTACTGTCTCTCTTTGACACTTAAAACGATTCCAGTCGGAATTGCGTATGCAATCTGGTCGGGTGTCGGGATTGTCTTGATCACAACAGTTGCTTGGTTTGTGTTTGATCAAAAACTGGATATTTGGGGAATTGTTGGAATTGCATTGATTATGAGCGGTGTACTGATCTTAAATCTGTTGTCGAAATCCAGTTCGCATTAATTTTCTAATTATAAAAAAACCGAGCTGTCTGCGCTCGGTTTTAGACTCATTTTATTGGTTTTGATTATCGGCCTGCAAAATCAAATATGCCATTTAAGGTAATACTATTATTGACTTCATTTGCAGGATTACTTTTAGAGGTCAGCGTTGTATTTTTAAAACTGATTTTGTTTTTCTCAATGTCGTAACTAAGTCCTGCACACGCTTGGGTATAACCGCAATTATATTGGTATTCAAAATAATCTACCAATAAGCCTGTTGTAGGGTTTTTACCTATTCGGGTGTCTTTGAAATCTATTTTCTCAATTCGATTATTGCGAATCTTGATTTGTAGTGCATTATTTCCAAGTTGCTGTCTATCGTGGTTGATGACATCAAAATAGAGTGCAGGCTGAACTAAAGAGAAGCTACTTTCGTTTTTAAGAATTGGTGAAATTTGAAGTTGTGTACTCGGTATATGGACCGTTACTGAACCATCGAGTTGTAGCTGTGCCTTAGCACATTCTGGCTGAATCGGAAAATTAGGAAACAATGGCGGTACGTCTTGTTTATCCTTATACATTGCTTGATTAAATGTTAAAGAGATATTATTTGCACTTTTATTCGATTGAAGTGTTGTTATATCTTCAATCGGGAAGGTCATTGTCATAGCACTACACATGCCAGAAATATAAAATGATGTTTCAGTTGATAAGAGCGAGCTTTGAATCAGGTTGTTTTCTATACCAGTGCTAAACTGAGCTAATTTTAAACTGCTGTCTATGCCATTATTTGCATGAGTGCCGAATAGGATAGTTTTAGTTTTTGGATCATAAACAGCTCCCATTAGTGAGACTGGCTGTTGATTGGAAATTAGATTAGATTGACTGGTTTTTCTGATATTGTTAAAAGTCTGTGGCGCTGTAGATAAAGAACCAACAAGTTGCCCATTCAATGTTATGTAGCTTTTTTCAGTAGGAACCTGATTATCTGGATTGTCTGTGGGTGACAGACTAACAGTTGGCAAGTTTGAGAGTTTTGTATTATCAAAATTAATTTTGCTAAAACCTGTCTTTTCATCAAAACTTAGCTCAATACCCTTACATGGTTCAAATAGGATAGCGCTTGAACATGAAAAAACATTGTCCTTTGATAAGCTGAAAATATCTGTTTTTAAATAATTTTCACCAATAGAAACATCCAGTACTTTTTTTAGAATTGGATCATAATTAACATGGAGTGTTTGTTTTATATCGTTTTTATCAAGATTGTAGCTGAAAATAATAGAGCTATTTCCACTGTCAAAATGATGCATAACTGAATACGCATTTACCTCATCATTCTGGTTACTACTTCTGTTTGAAATCTGAATGATCGGGTCTGCATCTTTTTGCAGGCTTAAAGTACTTTGAAACTCGGTAGTAAAGGGTGTTAAGACAGTAGATGTGTCTTCCATCGTTTTATGATTATCTCCACCCCCACAAGCTGAAATTATCATTGCTATGGTTAAAATGGTAATACATGGTTTAATCTTTAACATTTTTTGTTTTCTACATGGATTATTTTAGAGAAGAATAATATCTATTAATGATGTCCTTTCAAAGTGTTTTAAATAATATTTGTGATAAAAGCCCAATCAATATGATTAGGCTGAATAGAGAGAAATAGGATATTTATAACGTCACCTCAATGCCGTGTTTCAAATTCTGTTGATCAATGTTGGTATTGGCATCAATCTTGGCATACGCTTTTGATAAAAGACGTCGCGCCGTTTGATTCACTCTTTTTTCTAGCCACTTTGGCATATTCATCGCTAAAGGATTGGTTTCTGTATTAGATGCATCCGTCATGACGCGTGTTCCCATAATATAGTCGAACCACGGACGGGTCACACACCAGTTGGCATTTTGATTGCTGGTCATGTGATGGTCGTAATGCCAAGGAATCCGCTTTTTTGCATACTCAGGATCTAGGTGCGATTTGGCATGAGTTTTCCAATAATTCCAAATGCCATAGTACAAGCCCGCGGTAAAGAAAGGGGCAACTGGCAGAAAAATCGTGGATGCCGCAGCCAAGCCAATTAAGGCTGATTTTTCATTGTACATTTCAGCATTTTTAAACATGGAATCTGCATAGCCTTCGTCATGAAAGCCATTTAAGCGAGCGCGTTTGTGATGGGCGATATGCGTAAAGAATGGGCTATTTCTATTTTTGCTGGGGAACTCATGCAGCCAGACTTTATGGAAATACCATTCCAGACCATTTGCGACAAAAATACCTACTGGAAAACCGATCATATTGGATTACCTCATAAAACATAGATCGGAGTTTAAGAAAAGTAAGATGAATTATTTTGACCCATCTGACAGTTTTAATCTGCCTATCCAATCAAATTAAATCTGTTTACGTTGTCGGTATGCAGTTGGTGTTTCTCCAGTCCAGCGTTTAAATGCTCTGGAAAATGCGGAGGGTTCTGAAAAGCCAGTGAGATAAACAATCTGATCGATGCTTTCTTGGGTATGGGAAAGTAAACGCCGTGCAAGACGTTCACGATATTGGGCAATGACTTTTTCATAAGTAGTATTGAGAAGTTGTAAATCTGCTCTCAAACTACGGGCACTACGCCCTAAATATTGGGCAACGATGTTTTGATCAAATTCTCCAGATTCCAATAAGCCACTGGCCAAGATTCTTTCGATTTCATTGATGAGCTGGTGTTTGTTTAATAGCTCAAGCTGTGAAGCTGCATGATGTTCATGGACTTTTAAAAGTTCAGGTTCATACGCAGGAGAAGGCGTTTTTAATTGGGCTGCATCAAAGCAAATATAGCCATTTTCCTGTCCAAGTTTGACTGGACATCCCCATATTTTCTGGTATTCCTCTTGTTCGCTGCCATCTGCATAGGACAAGCCAATTTCAAGAGGGTTAAATGTTTCATCAGTGATGTATTTAAAGAAATTGAGCAAAATGCCGATTGCGCATTCTAGATAATGCCGTACAGGATGATTTAGACCTGAAATCTTGACCGTATGTTGGTTGATGATGTCGAGTTCAAATGACATTGCATCGGTAAGTAAGGCTTGATAACGGATGGTACGTTGTAGACCTTCACCAAATGTTGGACTGCTCAAAAAAAGATATTCAATAACTTGCCCGCGAAAAGGTGGGGCTTTGGCACCGACATGCAAGCCAATATCACCATCATGGCTAATATCTTCAGCGGCTTTCCAGAAACGCTGCTGAGTAGAATTATCACGACGAACAAATTTATCAGGTGGCTGATCGGGTAAATGAACACTGGCAAAAATGGATGCTGCATCCAGATCCATCTTTTGCATGGTTTGATAGACCATCCATAAAAATATACCGGCATCACTGGTTTTTCTTGAAGTCATAACACACGGTGAAGATGTATTTTAAACCTTTATACTATGTTGTTTAGCGGTAGAAATGAATTGGCTTAAAGGCAGGGTGAACAGAGATTTAATGTGAAATTATAAATTAGCTAAGCAATAGCTCAAGCTGTATCACTTAGCTAAAAGATTAAATAAAAAACTCTAAGAATAAATAGCTTATGTTACTCAAAGGAAGAGCAGCAATCGTACTTAATTACGTATTTTCTTGAGTAGATTGACTCAAAATCAGCGCTTTAATTTTTGTGGCTTTCTCAAAATGATCAAGTCGATGTTCCATAATCCACCATTGGGCAGCTTCCATAAGACGTTCAGGATCATCATTTTTATTGGCAAAGAACGCATAAAAAGAAAGCCCGACCTGACTACCTTTTTTAGCAATTTTTTCGTCGCACACTTGAATGATTTTGGCTCTAAGTTCTTTTCTCATTTTTTGTAAATAGTCTGTTGATGGCTGAACTGACTTATTTTAGCACTTATGTCATGAGAATTTGCTGAAGGTGAGGCAGTTTACATTGCTTTAATAGATGAAAATCCAGTGAAAAGATCATCAATTCATCAATGTTTGGATGCTGGCAAAGCGTATTCTTTATTGATATGAGGGTAATAAGGAATGTCAAACAGTCTGAATGTTTAATAAACCGACCAAAAGATGAAAAATGGTAGAAAATATAGTGAAAATGAGAATGATTTTTATTA
>NZ_LZPJ01000112.1:0-35850 GCF_001729365.1 Acinetobacter sp. YK3 | reverse complement strand
CCTGTTAAATTTAAATGGTTTTAATGATAATTTTTTAGTTGATGTCTTTATATAATGAACACTCTTTTTTATAGGGTGTCTTTAATGATTGAATGGATTTGTAAAACATGTAAAAAGTATAAGCGGTTTAATCCGAATACTTTAAAATTAGGGCAGATTGTTTCCTTTTATCAATATGAGGTGATTGCCGGTAAGCTAAATAGCTTAATCAAAAAGGGCGTGATATTGAGAATAAAGAACAAAATCTTGACCGTACTGGACAATGGTTTAATCCTTTACTTTAAGGATACGCAAGTTTATCCGCTAGATGCACCTGCTCAGCTTGTTTATAAAATATTTGGTGAGTGTAGATGTTTGGGACGCTAATCAATATTGTATAAAAGGAGTCAATAGAAGGAGGACATTTGAATGATAGTATGAAATTCTTGTTTCATTAAAAGATTATAAATAACAAGATTTTAATTCAATAAGAATAAATTAAAAATAGAAGTCTAGATTTTTTACTCAATATCTCATTCCCATCCAAAGCTCTATTTAATGATATTCCTTTGTCAATTCCGTAAATTTTCAAGCTATTTAGATAAAAAATAACAGTGCCTAAGATTTTAAAAATCAACAATAAAATGATGACTTTAAATAATAAAAGACATCATCTGATGCCTTTTATTTTAAAGATTAGATCATTGAAGAGGTTTAGGGCATTTTAATTTGCCGTAGTTTCTCTTCGTGGTAATTCGCTACGTGGTACGCGTGTTAGATCCATCGTCATTTGGGTAAAGGCTGCAGTTTGTCGATGTAACAAATCAAAATCAACAAAATCTACGGTATCAAGACCATAGTTCAGCAAGTACGCTGGTCCTGTGAGATAGTTGATGGTTGGAATACCACCAGCACCCCAGAAATAGTGTCCTTCACCTGGCCAGACCGAATCTTCAGCATAGCTTCCATTTGGATGTAATGGCGGCATGATAAAGGTTGCACCCGCTTTGGCATTGACTGGCCATTGCTTAGATAACTCGACAAGGGCTGGTTGGTTAGAAGTAAATATAGCTCCAAACTCTTTTTTACCCGTTGCAGTGAGCACACCGTTTTCATTTGGAATCCATTCATTGATACCCAAGTGTTCGATCGTGATCGCAGCGTTGATTCGATCCGCAATACCATCATTTTTGTGCTGATCCAGAAAACTACGGATGCCACTGCCTGCAAAGAAATGGCCCGTCGATAGCATGATCATGACACTTCGATCTAAAGACTTTTGAGGTAGGCGGGTCAGATATTGGGCAATATCAATGACTGCATTTGGTCCATTGTCCTCAACGCCATTCGTACCATCGGTATGGCTATTCAATATAACCAGCTCATCGCTTTTTCCAGCAATAGTGCCGATGATATTTTGGGTCGTCACTTCTCTTTCTGTCGCGTTCAGTTTAATTTGAACAGTATGCTTAACATTGGCTTCTTGGCGTAGTTTGACGCCTGTTGCCATATCTACATAAAAACCTGGTAAACCATAAACCTCGGCATAGAACGGTGCATAAATTTGAGCAAGTTCTTTACTGCCTGCATCGTTAGCAATAAATACAATTCCCTTGGCATTAATTGCTTTAAAGCCTTTGAGCAGATTAATGACAGAACCCATGCCATTTGCTGAACGTTTATAGGGATCTGATGGGTTGAGGGTATGATCTGGGTCGTATGTACTTATTGCTCGATTGGCGTAGAAGTTTACAGTGAGTGCGGGAGTTGGAAAATCTAAAAGCACAATTTTATCTGCATACTCGGCCGCCAGACTTTCAATAGAGGTAGCCCCAGTTAATAAGCTTTGTAATTGAGTTGGTGTTAAATATTTAAGTTCAGCAGTGGTGCCTTGAGCGGGTGTAATGCCTGAATAGGGCACATAAGATGCATTCACGGTTTCATATTGGTTGATTCCAGAACTAATCCCTAAATTCCATGAAGTGGGTTCCCAGACTTTAATCTTGATTTCTTCAAGATGTACATCTTTCACACCTGCTTTTTGCAAACGTTTATATAGATCCTGCGTATAAGCCTCATGTGATTCGGAACCTGGTGTACGTAAACCATAGGCATCGAGTTCTTTATGCCAGTCACGCATGAGCTGGGTTGGTAAAAACTGTGTTTCATCAACCTTGACTGCTGCACTTGCTGGCAGGCTTTGAGTCGGCCAATCTTGATCTTTGGAAGGAGAGGTATCCGAAGATGACTGATGATCATTTCCACAACCTGAAATAAACAGTCCCAATAGACAAGCTGAGGCAAATTTGCGATATGAACGTTGATTCATCCTGATGTTCATTTCTTTCTCCATATTGGATGTGCGCTATTTAAAATTTAATTTATTTGTAAAGGATGATGGCTAAGATCTAATAATGAGTTGGCTATTCACCAGACTTATAGATTGCAATCCATTTACGCATCTATATCATTTCCTAATGATAGGCCTACCCAGCATAAGCTTAAATGATAGAAGACAAAATAACGGAAGCAGGACATCTCATTGTGTTTTTAGGGCAAATATAGAGAAGAAAATAGTGTGACTCAAACTAAGCTTGATACATGAGATAGATTTATTTCTTTTTATACATCAACAAATTTTTTTGATATTGCCCAGGTGTATAAGTGGTTAGTGTGCGAAACCAGCTAATAAATGAATGGCTGGTGTTAAAGCCCAAAGATCTAGTAATCGATTCAACTGTATTTTTCTTATCTTGAAGATAATTTTCTGCAAGTTCCAAACGGACTTCATTTAAAAGCTGACTATAGGTTTTACCTTCTTGTTGTAAGTTGCGGCTTAAAGTTCGTTCATTCATTCCTAATTGTACTGCAATCATTTTTCTGGAAGATTTTCCTTGATGAAGCATCAGGCGAATACGCGCCTTAACCTGTTCAATCAAGGTAGTTTTTATTACCATCTGCTCAAGAAGTTTGCGTGCTAATTGCTCGACACTATCATATAGGGCAGCATTCATTGTCTTTAGTGGAAGGTTGAGTGCCTTATCTGACAGAATCAGAGCTGATTCAGGCATGCCGAAGTAGACAGGACATTGAAATGTTTGCTCATAGATGCTTAACAATGCAATATCATTTTTATCGGTCATTTCATGATGAAAGTGCACTGCCAGTAAATTGGGATAACCATTGTCCCTGATCAGCCGTACCAGCATAGACCAGTAGCCCAGATTATATTCTGTTGCACAGCGCACAAAGATCGGATCTTGGGAGTTGCAATCCCAGCCCCAATAGACCAGATTAGATTTTCTTGTTAGCGATATTCTACCGATTCTTCCAATCAATTGCTGGTAGCGCTGCATCATTTCGATGGCATCGCCCAAGGTACCGCTCAGTGGTACTAAATGTCCCAATACGCCGTAAGCTGTAGGGTCGAGCTGTTGTAGCAGTTTGATACTAATTAGAGGATCATGATTGAGCTGGTAGCAATAATTCACCATACGTTCCAGATAGTACAGGGGAATACAGGCATTCGGATCAATCAGTAATTCTTCGTCAAGGCCACTGGCAAGGAGCAAAGCTGAGCGGCTGGTCTGAAACATCGCTGCATTATCTAGAATATGCTTAATTAAACTGACCAGAACAGCACTATCGACTGCTAGTTCTTGCGAGGATAAATTCATTTCCATTGAGCCCTGCAATATATGAATCTATAGTATCTTTTTAGTATAACGATGCCTATGTATCTTCAACAACCTCAAAACAGCCCCTTCATTTTTCCTGTAAGTCAGAGAATCCGCACGGTGAAATTGATTTAAGTCTATGTATTTAAACTCTCTATATCAAAATCAAATCGAGTAAGTTTGTTACGCAGTAATGGCATCGCAAAATCCAGAAAGAGTTTGGTGACGAGTAAAACATTCTGTCGTGTGGGAAGCAGTGCATTCATTAAAGAATCAGGGGATGACCAGGGCGAGTGAGTGCTAAAGACTTCAATAAACTCTTTCTCCTTTAACTCATCAATACATAAATAATGTGGAAGAACGGCAATCCCCATTCCATTTTTAACAGCAGACTTTATAACAGACATATTTCCGCAGCTTAAATAGGGTTCAAGTTGCACGTTCAATACATCACCATTTTTGTGGACAAAGTCCTTTAATACATAATTTTCATGAATCCCTAGTGTTATATAGTTGAAGGCTGTCAGTTCACTCGGATGTTCTACTTGGACTTTACCGTTGTTATAGTTTTTACTTGCGACCAGTATCATCGGAATCGCGCAGACTGGACGTACAATTAAACTCGAGTCTTCCAGCGCTTTGGAAGTAATGCGAAAAACCAGATCAACCTTGGAACTGATCAGATCGATATTACTGTCTGCGACATGGATAATGACACGTATTTGAGGATATTCCTGCATGAACAAGCCCAGAATTGGAACAACCGCTTCTTGAGCAAGCGTTGAAGAGCAACCGATTCTTAATGTGCCTTGAGGTGTGCTGGAAAGGTCTGAGGCGACAGAAAAAGCATTGCGTGCGGCTTGTCTAAGTTCTACAGCATGGTGATAGACTTGTTCACCTGCTGGCGTCAAGACCACATTTCGGGTGTTTCGATGTAACAAACGAATGCCCATTCTATTTTCAAGATCAGCAATATGTCGACTTAATTTAGAGCGTTGTATGCCTAAGCTACGCGCGGCTGCTGAAAAGCCTGCGTGTTCTACAACTTCAGTAAATAATAAAAGATCGTCGAGTTTTTCCATTCGCCCTATAAATCATTGTTGCTATTTTTAGAACAGTATATTGTGATTTTTATGAGTTCTGTCAATTTCTTTAAGTTGCTAAATTATTTAAAGGTATATCGATGGGATTTTTATAAATGAGTATATATAAAAATCAACTGATGCGTAAGAGACTGACAAATAAAGTTTTTATGTTTCTTTTGATGTCATGTGCATTCACTTCAGTTGCTGCCCATGATAATGGCAAAACTTTTGATCAGTCTGCATATCAGAATCGACCCGTGCTGGCGGATTTTACTGCGGCTGCATGTCCAGATAATCCTCGTGCTTTAACACAGGTCAAGGGCAATCTTTATCGTCATACCACAGGTGCTGGTCTAGCGGTGCATAGTGGTTTTGTCTTGATCACCAAAGAAGGTGCATTGGTAATCGATCCAGCAATGACATGTACGTCTACCTGGTTAAAAGATGAGATCAAGAGTCGCTTTAATGTACCTGTGAAATATGTGGTATATACCCATGCCCATGCGGATCATATCAGTGGCGGTCAAGTCTTTAAAAATGCCGGTGCAACCATCATTGCAAATCAACGTGCGGTTGAACCTATTGTCGGAGAGAAATTACCGACTGCATTACCCGATAAAGTTTTTGATCAGGATATGAAAATCACATTAGGAGGTGAGGAAGTCTTACTACATTATGTTGCACCTAGCCATTCCGACAGTATGGTGATGGTTCTTTTCCCAAAATATAAAGCGTTGCAATGTACGGATGTCTGCGAAAGTAAGAGCATGCCTTACAATGATTTTTTAGATTTTTATTACACAGGCTGGATTGATACGTTGAATTGGGTAATCAATCAGGATGTGGATATTATTGATGTTGGGCATTATACGCCCGCCACACGTGCAGATCAGATTGCACTCCGTCATTACATTATCGATTTACATCAACAAGTTTTAGATTTGGTACGTGCAGGACAGTCATGGGATCAACTCTATCGAAACGTAAAATTTAGTCCTGAAGTACAAAGCTGGACAGGTTTTAGTACGATGAAAATACCAAATATTCAGGGAATGTATCGTTGGGTGACTAACCATCGAAGAGGCAACTGGTAATTACCATCCTCATTCATAGGAAGATGTATCCAATCACGGATTCTAATCTTATTTAAGTGCACCATTATCTTGAAGATAACGAATTTTCATGTGCTTTCTTACGTTTTCAATAAGGAAGTCGTGAAGAATATCCGAAATTTTCATAAGCAATTAATGAGTATTAAAGTGTTAGAGATTAAAGATTTAGAAACCTTCATCAATGTTGTCGAGAGTTCTTCTTTGGCAGATACGTCTAAAGAGTTGAACGTGAATCAATCCACGATCACCAAGCGTATCAATCAGCTTGAAGAGAAAGTGCAAGGAGAACTATTTAATCGAAGAAGTCGACCGTTACGATTAACACAACTGGGAGAGAAGGTTTATTTTAAGGCGCGTTATATTCTTGGACAACTTGAAAAGCTGGAAAGTGTATATGAACAGGAAATCGGACTGTCTAAGGAAAAAGTAAAAGTCGGTATTTCAATTACCTTGATGGATGGTCTGTCTGAGTATCTATATGAAAAGTATAAATTTGCTCAATCTTCTACAGAGTTTGATATTTATGGGGGCAGAGCGCAAAGCCTGATCCAGCAGGTGCAAAATAAGGAGTTGGAGCTGGCGATTGTCATGTTGCCATCCAATTTCAAGTTGCCAGCGCATTTATCTTTTTCAAATATTGGTGCAGTACCGTTGGTCATCGTGTCTAAAAATGTAGGCGTTAAACAATATAGCGATTTAGAGAGTTGCTGCAAAAAAGGGTGGGTCATGCCGCCTGAGGGATGTTACTTAAGAGAACTTTTAAATAATGTCTTACAAGAAAAACAGTTAAGTTTTGATGTGAATAAAGAAGCCTTTGGAATAGATTTTTTATTGGACAGTATTTTAAATGATGAAGGTTTAAGTATATTACCAAAACCATTTTTTGATCATTATATGAAGTCTAACAATGATTTAGAGGCTGTTCTGGTAGAGGATTTTAAGGTAAACCTGAATCTGGGCGTTATTTACTCAGATAAGAAATATCTGGATAAGGTGAGTTATTTCTCAAAAATCTTGAAGCAAATCTACTTTCGTGAAAAACCCTATAATTAATATTTAAGCTACCTTGCAAAGTAACTGATAGACTTACTCTAAGTCTATTATTTGCTTAGCGTTTTCTCTAGAAATAATAAAATGAATAAAGCCAATTCTATTAAAAAATGTGTAGGTGGTTGCAAAACTCTCGTATTACTTACATGTAAGGTGGGAATCTTTACAATTAAAAAATAGTTTTCATCTCAAAATAAGAATAACAGCTTGCACCTAAAGGAAATAGAAATGCCTCAATATTTAAGAATTTCTGAGAATATTTATCGGAAATTTAAGGAAAATGATAGATTTACGGACAATAAACAAGATTGTCTGAATCTCATCATTAAACAAATCCGTAAAGAACTTGTCGATACAGATCTGAAGCTAATTTATAACTATATTGATTTTGTTGACGGATTTGAGCAGCCACTCAAAGATCGACGAATGACTTTGGATATCAGTTTAATCCCGAGCTACAAGCATAAAGATGAATTTGTGTTGTGGCTTGCAGGTTTTATTGAAAAAATTACGGAAGGTGGAGTAAAACGCTTAGCGCCCATCCAAGCCAATATTCCGCCTGAATTTACCTTCCAGAGCGATCCAAATGTCGTTTTAGATATACGAAATGAACATAGTGGCGAAAGAATTATCTCTTATTTTAGGAGTGATGACTTCGCGGAAGAAATCAAGAATATCTGATTTGATTGAATAAGCAGCGGATCTCTTTAGTAGATAAATGAGATCGTTATGCTTTTTGCTGTAAATATTATAAAAATCATGGCTTGAACCACGATGAATAATACAAAAGCTTGCTGAATAAGTTATTTTTCGTCGAATCAGATTGAAAGATAGGGGAAGGCCTTAGGTTAAGATTAAGCTAAATTTTATGCCAATTGATACAACATAACATGATAATATTCATCACTAAAATTAAAAATTATTGGGGCTTGAGAATGAAAAAGACACTATGTTCTGTGGTTATTTTTATTATATCAACAGTGACTTTTGCTGCTGATGCATCTGCAAAGTTACAGAATTTAGAGCCTGTTCCGGCTGCACCGATCTCTACGGACAAAAGTAAAAAATCGCTTATTAAACAATCTGTGAAAAAAGCCAATATTAATGAGGAAGTGGATACACAAGCCTTAAAGTTAGGCGGTATTCATCGTAGAGAGGATGCGCGGGAATATCTTGAGCTCAGAAATGATGTGGAAAAAGAACCGCAGCAACAGCCGCTAGAAAAAGCCAAAGTGAAAAATACTACGGAGGAAGTGGCAAGCAAATAGCCGTTGCTCAAGTATCAAAGGGATTTGATCAAGCAAGTTTGGATCTAATATTTGAGGCTTCAAAACGCGATAAAGCGAAATATCGATATCGAAGTGATTACATTGTGCTTGGAATTATTTTGAAACGTTTCCTCCCTTCATTGTAACCCGATGGTTAATTCAATATTAACAAAAACCATGATTTTAGAGTGAATTTCAATGACTTAGCACTTTTAAGAATAAAACTATAATACTTATAACTCTTGTTACAACCATTTGATCGACAATTTATAGAAAATTTCCCATAGTCCTATGAACAAGATTATTGGGAGAACTGTTATGGATAAGATTACAGTCATCGTAAAAGATCAAGAAGAAAATGAGTCTATTGTCGTGGCCCAGTTAAATGACCTCGAAGATCAGGATATTCCGTTTTTTAAACGTGTCGAACATATCGAAGTCGAAGGGCATATTATTCATCCAAATATAGATTGGCTGTTTGAAAGTGAAGCAGATGGAAAAATCTATAAACTCGTTGCGCCTGTGGACGATAAAAGATTCGTTTAAATTTAATAAAGTTCCATTTCTGTTATAGAAAACCCACTTAGCATTAAAATAAGTGGGTTCTGTTGTTGCCGATCATAAAAAAATATCGTTTTCTTCAACAATTATTTTTATTCTATCAATATCTCGGGCACTGCACGGGAGATGATTTAAAGAGCTGGCGGGTTGACGTGCGGAGTCCAAGCTCTTTCTAAATCAAATATCATTTTCAGGGTGTTCTTGATCAAGTAATTGGGTTGAGGCCTTTCACGATATCATTAAATTCTGAACCATTTAACCAGAAGGATTTCTTGAGGAAAAGTGTGGTCATAATACTCTCGGCACTTTCACTGTCTGGACTTTCACAAAAGAGCCCATAGCTATTGCCAAGTACGGTATTGTTTTCAATCAGACGAATAAAATATGCATGTTGTTCGTCTGCATAACCTAAAATAGCATCACGTTGATTGTTCATTTTTCATGTCTCCACATCAAAAATATTTGAATAAAACCTAACTGCTGAAAGATCAGAAATATTTATGAATCAGATCAATAACTTACTCTTTTAAACAACCGTTGAAAAATCATAAGTTATTCATTTAAATCATTAATTTGCTTTGTTTCACATCCTTGTCTAAGTTAAACAAGCCAAAATCTGATCTATGGGATTTATTGTTATGCAAAATTAATTAGCCGTCAACTTGAATTTGTAACTTTTTCAAGTTAAATTATTTAAACGCATTTTAGACTTGGGTAAGGGGGGGGATATGACCAAAAAAACGGAATTTGAACATGGCGGTGCCAGAGCTAATGCTGGACGAAAGGCCCAGTTCAGTGAACCAACAAAAGTGATTCGTGTACCTGAGTCTCAAGTTGATTTCATCAAAAACTGGTTACGGAATAATGTCAAAACAGGCTCACGTTCTGATTTGACCTCCTCATTGAAAATACAAAATGTACAAGCCAATAATGATCGACTTTACCATATTCCGCTTGCAACGGAACGTGTTGCAGCGGGTTTTCCATCGCCTGCTCAGGATCATATTGAACAAGCACTGGATTTAAATCAGTTTTTAATTCGTAATGAAAACTCTACTTTTATCGTCAAGGCAAATTCGCTTTCAATGCTGGATGCGGGCATTGATATTGATGATCCTCTCGTGGTGGATCGCAGTTTATCTGCCAAATCGGGTGATATCGTTATCGCCTTAATTGACAATGACTTTACCGTAAAACGTTTAATGATTGATCATCATTTCAATCCACCAAAAGTCTGGTTAAAAGCCGAGAATCCTGATTATCAGGATATTTATATTAGCGAAGGCCAAGAGCTACTGATCTGGGGCGTTGTGACTTACAACCTGAAACCGATGAGATAAGCCGATGAGTCTGCCACAGCGTATTTTTGCCTTGATTGATGTGAATAACTGCTATGTTAGTTGTGAGCGCGTGTTCAATCCAAAGTTAGAAAATCGTCCTGTGGTGGTGCTGTCCAATAACGATGGTTGTGTAGTTTCTCGTTCTTATGAAGCCAAAAAACTCGGTATCAAAATGGCTGCACCCGTATTTCAGATTGAGGACATTATCCGGCAACATCAGGTTGAGGTGTTTTCCAGTAATTATGCCTTATATGCGGAAATGTCACGCCGTTTCATGAATATATTGGGGAATTTCGTCGATCCTTGTGAGCAGGAAATTTATTCGATAGATGAAAGTTTTCTGGAATTGACGGCCTATCAACATTGTTATGATTTAAGTGAATATGCCCAACAGATTATAGACACAATCAAAAAATGGTTGGGTATTCCATGTTGTATTGGTATTGGCTATTCCAAAACGCAGGCGAAACTTGCCAATAATTTAGCCAAGAATCATGCCAGTTTTAACGGTGTCTGTAATATGGTGGATGAAGATCCCTGTGTGATTGAGAGCTTGCTGGGAAACATGCCTGCTGGTGAAGTTTGGGGCGTGGGTCGCAAGATTCGGCAACGTCTGGAAAAAATGAATATCTACTCGGTTATGGATTTGATACAAGCTGATCCCAAAATGATGGGAAAGTATTTTTCAGTGCTGATGGAAAATACGGTGAAAGAATTACAGGGGATGGCCTGTCTGGAAATTGAAGATGTGATTGCTGATCGTCAGCAAGTATTGAGTAGCCGTTCTTTTGGGCAGCCCATTGAAGATAAGAATAGCCTAAGTGGAGCTTTAACTGAATTTACCTTACGTGCGGTAGAGCGGCTGAGGCAACAGAACTTACTCTGTAAAGCGGTCGGGGTGAGTATCCGTACCAATCGCTTTAATAAAGAAAATTACTATCGTCCGTTTACGGTGGTGTATCTAACTGACTATAGTGATGATCGCCTTGAGATCATGAAAGCCGTGCAACAAGGTCTGGACCGTATTTATCAGGCAGGACACCGCTATAAAAAAGCCGAAGTGATTTTACTGGATATTATTCCGCAACGTAGTCACGCAGTTGATCTTTTCCACGATACGGATGAGCTGATCGCCAGACGTAACCTTTCACTGGCCTTTGATGAAATCAATAAGAAATTTGGTCGGGATGCCATGACGTTAGGTCGATTAATTACCCCGCATGGACGGACATGGAGTATGACCCAGAATCATAAATCTCCCAGTTATTTGACCAAGTGGGATGAAGTTTTGAGAGTTTTATAATATTTTTAATCGTAATCGGTATTACCAAATCCTTATATACTCTTTGCCCCCAGCTTGATTAAGCTGAAAGTGATATCACGCAACGCACATTTCATAAATTAAAGTGCTTTAATATCAAATGATTGGTTCTGATTTAACGTTTTATTGGGATAGACACCTTGTATGGCGATTTCTGTAGAAAGACATATACCAACCGAGCAACTGGTTAACGCAATTGCACGTTTTACAGAGGTGCAGGGCGATCATGTCTCGGACATTCCACAGCTTTCATTTCATAGTCGCAAACATCCGACAGACAGTGCGCATTGTATTTATAATCTAGGCATTGGCATAATTTTGCAGGGGCAGAAACAAGTCGTTATTGGGGATCAGGTTTATCAATGCTCAGAAGGGCAAAGTATGCTGACCACGATTGATCTGCCCGTTACTTCCCATATTGTTCAGGCTTCACCGCAGAAGCCCTTTTTAGCCGTTTTACTGTTACTTGATTTACAAATGGTGAATCAGGTCATTGCGGATATGCCTCAAGAGGTATGGAGGGAATCAGACCAGAATCATCCTTCATTTTCCGTGGAGGCGGTCGATGCACCTTTGGTGGATGCATTTTTGCGATTGGTGAAAGTGCTAGATGAACCTGTGATGATTCCTCATCTGGTTCCCCTGATTCAGAAAGAAATTATTGTACGGGTACTGAATGGCCCGCATGGAATCTATTTGCGGCAATTGGTGAAATCAGGTTCGGCACATCATAAAATCCATCAGGTGGTGAGCTGGCTCAAACATAACTATGAACAACCTATGCGTATGGATGATTTGGCGGATAAAGCGTTTATGAGTCCTTCGACTTTCAGGCAGCACTTTCGTGCTGTGACTGGCATGAGTCCCTTACAATATCAAAAGCAGCTACGTTTACAGGAAGCCCGACATTTGATGTTTAATCAGAATGTTGATGCAGGACGGGCAGCGGGGCTGGTTGGTTATGAAAGTGCTTCACAATTTAGCCGTGAATATAGTCGCTTGTTTGGTGAGTCGCCCCAGCGTGATATTCAACGGATGCGACAAGGCTTATAGCTATTTAATATAGGATAGGCCCTGTAACTTGAGAGATTTAAGTGGATAGGTTTTACAATGGATGAGTGCGATCAGATATCAGAACGAGTCAGAGGTTTAGCGCATAGAGTCGATGGGCTGGTTCAAATCGAAGATTTCCAGACGGAAATTTCAGGATTCTCTTTGCATCGCCGTACCACCAAGCAATCCATTCATTGTATCTATGGACTTGGGTTAGGTATTGTGTTGCAGGGACAAAAAGAGGTGCTTATCCGCGATAAAGTGTATCGTTATGGTGCTGGTCAAACGATGCTCACTACGATTGATTTGCCCGCCATTAGTCGCGTTACCCAAGCCTCTTATCATGAACCGTTTTTAGGAATGATGCTCGCACTGGATCTGAATCTGATTATTGAAACAGTGCAGGCATTGGATGAAAGGATAGAGCTCAAAAATTTTCCTGCATTTTCCATTGAATCTATGGATCATGGATTGGTTGATGCGTTAACGCGTCTAGTCGGACTGATCGAGCAACCGACACTGGTTGAGCAACTCGCTCCACTGATCAAGCAAGAAATTATTATCCGTTTACTGGTTGGCGAACATGGGCGTTATTTGCGGAATCTGGTGAAAGCAAAGGCTTCAGATCAGAATATTTTTAGTGTAATCCAGTGGTTAAGAAATAACTTTCTTCAAGAAAACTGTATAGAAACTGCTTTCGAACAGGCAAATATCAGTGCAGCGACATTGAGAAATCATTTTAAGCAAGTGACGGGGATGACACCGTTGCAATATCAAAAACAATTGAGATTGCAGGAGGCTCGAAAGCTGGTTTTATCGCAAGCCATGAATGTGCAGCAAATTGCTGATCTGGTTGGCTATGAGAGTCAGTCACAATTTACGCGTGAATATTCACGATTGTTCGGCAACAGTCCTCGTCAAGATTTACAGCATTAAATCCTCAAAATAGGCAAATAATCTTCAAGAATAGGCAACTTTGATTTGTAGCAAGTCTCTAAACTGATCACATCAGCAAAGACTTCTTTGTTTACTATTTCCGACATTCAAGAGGTGATGAAATGGAAGCAGTTAAAATCAAAAATACCTATTGGGATATTGCCGCAGATCTATATTTTCCCCCTGCATTTGATCAAAACAAAAAATACCCAGCCATTATCAGTGCACATCCAATTGGCAGTTGCAAAGAACAAACCTCAGGCAATGTGTATGGTGAAGCCCTTGCCAAAGCTGGTTTTGTGGTGATTGCATTTGATGCAAGCTTTCAGGGCGAAAGTGGTGGAGAGCCGCGCTATATTGAAGATCCATCGCTACGTGTTGAAGACTTTCGCGTTGTGGTTGATTATCTGGTTACACTGGACTATATCGATGAAAACCGAATTGGTGTCTTAGGCATCTGTGGTGGTGGGGGTTACTCGATCAATGCCGCTATGACCGAACGCCGTATTAAAGCAGTAGGAACGATTACGGGCGCAAATTATGGTCGTGTTATGCGTGAAGCCAGCGCTGGTAATCCGATTGCATTTTTAGAAGCTATTGCAGCACAAAGAACGGCTGAGGCCAGAGGCGCAGCGCTTAGAGTCGATCAGGGTCTCTATCCAACGGTAGAAGCTGCAAAAGCCGATCATGCCGATATTGATCCTTTAGAAGCAACTGAATATTACCGTACGGCACGTGGTGAAAAACCGAATGGCGTAAATAAAACATTGTTCTCTCATAATGCGGTTGCTGTCGGCTGGGATGCATTCCATCTGGCAGAAATTTTATTAACTCAACCTTTGATGGTTGTGGTGGGAAGTAAGCCAGGTGGTTTTGGTGCATATCGTGATGGTTTTGAAATTATCAATCGTGCGGCATCGACCAATAAAGAACTGGTTGTGGTTGAAGGTTGGTCGCATTACGACTTATATGACAAGCCTGAACCCGTCAAGATTGCGCTAGATAAGCTGATTCCATTCTATCAGGCCAATCTTTAATTCTGATTTTTGATTTTATTCTCGCTATTTGGAGTTGGTCAGGTTGCTGGCCAACTTACTACTTCTGAAAAATCCCCAATTCAATATGAATAATGGTGTCCTCCGTGAATTCTAAATTATTCCAGCCCTTTCAACTAACTTCAGCATTGAGTTTGCGTAATCGAATCGTTATGGCACCGATGACCACATGGTCGGCAAATGATGATGGTACTATTTCAACTCAGGAGCTTGAATACATGCGTGAGCGTGTTAAAGGCGTGGGCTTAGTGATTACAGGTTGTACGCATGTACAGGAGAGCGGACTTGGGTTTACCCGTGAATTTGCTGGTTTTGATGATCGGTTCACACGAAGTCTGGCGCAATTGGCCCAGGCGGCTAAAAGTGGTGGTGCACCCGCAATCTTGCAGATTTTTCATGCAGGCATCAAAGCCATTCCTGACCTGATTCCTGAGGCCGATATTGTGAGCGCCAGTGCTGTCGCCATTAGCGCAGGTCCATTTAAAGATCAGCAGCTTGCTAGTCGCGCATTGTCGCATGATGAAATTTTACAGTTAATCCGTGCTTTTGGTGAGGCGACGCGTCGGGCGATAGAGGCTGGATTTGATGGCGTTGAACTGCATGGTGCGCATGGCTTTATGATTCAGAATTTCTTTTCGCCTTTGTATAACCAGCGTCACGATGCATGGGGTGGTTCATTAGAGAAGCGGATGGCGTTTCCGCTAGCCGTTGTACGGGAAGTAAAGCGCGTTATTCGGGAACATGCGCAACATTCTTTCGTCTTGGGATATCGTATTTCTGTTGAGGAATATGAGGACAGCGGTTTAGAGATTGCCGATAGTCTGGCGCTGATCGATCAGTTAATTGCAGATGGTGTTGATTATTTGCATGTGTCATTAACCGATGTGTTACACGCTGTTCCTAAACACAATCTTGAGCAGCAGTTGACCATTCAACAGGTCTTGCAACGCGTTGCGAATCGTATTCCTGTGATTGCCGCAGGTTTGTTACGTACACCGCAGCAGGCCGAACAGGCTTTGGATTTAGGTTTACCACTCATTGCCATTGGTAAAGCATTAGTCATGAATCCGAACTGGGTTGAGCTGGTCCAGCAGGGGCGATACGACGAAATTACGGTGGAACTCAATCCTGCTGATGTCCCTTATTTGAGTATTCCAGATCATTTATGGCAGGAAATACAGGTACGAGAAGGTTGGTTCAAGCTCTATCAGGCTAAAGCAAAGCAAGCTTGAGGCGTGTTTAGGTGGAGGCAGGAGAGTATGATGTTTCATGAAGATAAGAATGAGGTGATGACGGCTTTAGTGCAGACCGTTAACCAGCTCATTACAGCGGATGGTGATCATCAAACTGCGATTCCTGCCTTGTCCTTGCATCGCCGTTCTGAACCAGAAGCGACTCATTGTATTTACCAGCTCGGATTAGGCATGGTGTTACAGGGTGAGAAACAAATCATTGTGGGACAGCAGATTCTGACCTATACCGCTGGACAGTCGATGTTGACCACAATTGATATTCCTGTGATTAGTCATACACGAAATAGTATAAAACATCAGCCTTTTCTTGGGTTGATGTTACAGCTGGATCTACAACTGATTCGGGAAATGGTTGCCGAGATGGGACAGGGAAAGCTGAATGAACAGGTTTATCCTTCATTTGGTGTTCAAACGATTGATTATGCATTACTTGAGACCATTCAGCGCTTAGTGAATTTGTTGAATGAGCCTGTTCTATTGCCACAGCTTTATCCAATCTTGCAACAAGAGATTATGATCCGTTTGCTCACTGGGGTTAATGCTATTTATTTACGCCAGTTGATCAAGACAGGTTCCGTCAGTCAGAAGATTGCCAAGGCTGTGACATGGTTAAAGCAGAATTTTGTGCAGGCAGTTCGGATGGATGATCTAGCAGAGCAGGCTTATATGAGTCCTTCCACGTTTAGACAGCATTTCCGTGAAATTACAGGAATGAGTCCGTTACAGTATCAAAAGCAATTGCGCTTACAAGAAGCACGGCATTTGATGTTGAATCAACATCTGGACGTTGGACATGCTGCTGGATTGGTCGGTTATGAAAGTGCCTCGCAATTTAGTCGTGAATATTCACGATTGTTTGGTAATGCACCGCAAAGAGATATTCAGGACTTACAACTGATTTAAAGAGTTTAATGCTTGAGAAGATGAGGGGCCAGCGTACTAGGTGGCGCTGGTTGTTATATCTGTTTGAAAATCATAACTAAATTTTGAATCAGTATGAATAAATAAAATAGGCAAATATCCCGTCAAAATAGGCAATTTAAACAGGTTTTACAATTCTATACTCATTGCGTGAAAAGCAAAAATCCAGTCTAAAACACGGATTTTCGTTATACGTAATCATCTGGTGAGGTACTCAGCATGCAAGCAGTTCAATATAAAAATTTGGCATGGGAATCGGCAGCAAATATTTTATTCCCCAATGATTTTGATCGAAGCAAGAAATATCCTGCTATTGTCAGCGTTCATCCCATCGGAAGCTGTAAAGAACAAACCTCAGGCAATATTTATGGTCAAGCCTTGGTAGAAGCTGGCTTTGTGGTTTTAGTGCTGGATGCCTCTTTTCAAGGGGAAAGTGGTGGAGAACCACGATTTATCGAAAATCCATACTATCGCGTTGAAGACATTCGCTATGCCGTGGATTATCTGGTCACACAAGAGTTCGTGGAGGAAAACCGTATTGGTGCATTAGGTGTTTGTGGTGGCGGTGCTTATGTCCTAAATGCAGCATTAACTGAACGTCGTCTTAAAGCGATTACCTCAATTACTGGAGTAAATTTTGGTCGGATGATGCGCGAAGGATATGGTGGTACAGGGCAGGCTTTAATTGATGGTCTTGAGGCTATTGCACAACAACGTAGCGCTGAAGCGCGTGGTGCGGTACACTTGGTCAATGATTTTCTTCCTGCTTCAGTGGAGGCTGGTAAACAAGCTGGCATCACCGATATCGACCCATTAGAAGCAACGGATTACTACAAAACATCACGAGGGCAACAGCCGAATGGTACAACCCGTGCTTTATTTTCACGGATGAGTGTGGCATTGGGCTGGGATGCATTTCATTTATCAGAAATATTGCTTACTCAACCGATTTTGGTCGTGATTGGAGATAAGCCGGGTGCGTTTGGTGCTTATCGGGATGGCTATGAAATTTTTAATCGTGCCGCCTCAAAGCAGAAAGAACTTTTGGTTTTGGAAAATACATCGCACTATGAATTGTATGATCAGCCAGAGTCTGTAGCGAAAGCTTTAGAAAAAGTCATTCCGTTTTTTAAACAACACCTTTAATCCTTGCGTGAAGCAAAAAAGACAGGTTTATCCTGTCTTTTTTATGGCAGCTTGCTTAGATTGGCGTGGTCAGTTGCTGCGGTAAGCAGTCGACGAATTCATCAATAGCCAAGCGAGTCTTGAGCGGCATATAAGGCGAGTTCGGCCATACCACATGGATCGGGAAATATATACTTGAGTAATTTTCCAATACTTGTAGCAAAGTACCGTCATGGAGTTCGGTATGGATGAGCCAGTCTGGTAACCACGCAATGCCATGATGCGATAAAGCCGTCTTTTTAATGGCTTGCATATCATTGAGCATAAATTTGGCTTTGGGCTTTAGGGAATAGGCTTGTTTATTTTCATCCTGTAAATACCACTTTTGCAGATGTCCCGAATAAGAATAGGCGATGGTGGTATGTTGCTGTAGATCGTCCAGTGTATTCACTGGGCCAGAGCGCTTTAGATATTCAGGTGTCGCACAAAGTAACATGCGATGATCCCCAAGTTTCCTTGCGACTAAATGGGTGGTATCTGGCAGTGTCCCAATACGGATGGCCAGATCAAAACCATCATCGACCAAGTCCACAGTTCGGTCATTTAAAGAAAGTTCAACTTGTAAGTCTGGATGTTGTTGCGCAAGGTTAACCATCAAGGGCGCAATATAGAGTTGCCCAAACAGTGCAGGGGCCGAAATTCTTAACAGACCTGTGGCACTGATTTTACCTTGATCCAGCAAGGTTTCCGCTGTGGTGATTTCTGTTAAAGCCCGACGACTGTGTTCATAAAATAAGGTGCCTTCAGCAGTTAAGCTTAATGTGCGGGTGGTGCGTTTAAATAAAGAGACACCAAGACGATCTTCCAGACGGGCGATGCTTTTGCTGACCGCTGAACGGGTCAGATGTAATTGTTCTGCGGCATTGGAAAAGCTACCAGCTTCAACAACGGCGACAAAGATTGAAATCGTGCTGAGTTCTGTTTGCATTATTGTGGAGTTTTTGGAATCAATTTTATGAAATAGTATCACTACTGGTGAATAAAATATAGTAGTAAGATGACGACATCAAAGATATAGAGAAAAAACATGGCGAAAGTGTTGGTATTAAAATCGAGCATCATGGGTGATAACTCGCAAACCAATCGTTTAATTGATTCATTTTTAAAGCAACGTGTTGAAAATGGTATGCAAGATGAAGTCATTATTCGCGATTTAACCACTTTAAACTTACCTGTACTGGATGCTGAAATTTTCCATGCTTTACGTGGTGCTGAAAATGTCTCAACGTCAATTCAGGAAATTATTCAATTATCGGATGAATTAATTGCTGAGCTTAAGGCAACTGAGCTATTGCTGATCGGTGCACCGATGTACAATCTGAATGTACCGACACAATTGAAAAACTGGTTTGATCTGGTTGCGCGTGCCCGCCATACTTTCAGATATACAGAAACCTATCCGCAAGGCTTGGTGGAAGGGGTAAAAGCCATTGTGATGAGTAGTCGCGGTGGGATTCATGTCGGGCAAGCGACCGATGCGGTAACACCTTATCTTCAATCTGTTTTAGGCTTGATGGGAATTCATCAGGTTGATTTTATCTATGCTGAAGGTCTGGATATGGCGGCGTTAAGAGCAGATGCTTTAAAAGATGCGCATCTTAAAGCGCAGCAGACCGCAGTTTAAAATTTCCTATTCCTTTTGCTGCTCCTTTGGCAGAATCGGACAATGCTCCAACGCCTGTCCGATTTCTTTTTTACCCGTTTACATAAAGTAGGGACGATCTGCATCTGTGTTCGGTTTATTGACGCCTAAATTTTGTCGTGAGGCGAAGCTTGGTGTCTGGATAATTTTCACCACCAGCGCAGCTACACTTTTACGTGAAACGACCGTACCTTTAAAGTTTTCATGACGTTCAGTTGTTTCATAATCAATCTCATCTTCATCGGTCAACCACGCGGCACGTAAAATGCTGTAGTCCAGATCAGAAGCTTCTAATAAGTCTGCTGCTCTACGATACGGACCAAGATAAATACCAATTTCCTTGTGATTCCATTCACCGAATTTGCCTTTAACTTCATCATAAATTCCTAATGAATTGATCAAAATAATACGTTTTACACCAGCTGCATGCATTGCAGTGATAATATTCTGCGTTTGTGCTTCTAATTCACCCGCCAGATTTGCATAGACAATATCTTGTCCCTGCATCACCTGTTTTAGCTGTTCCAGATCCAACACATCTGCCTCAATAAGCTTGGCATTTGCGGGTAAATCCGAGCCTAATTTTTTTGCATCACGAACCAAGAGTGTTTGTGTGAGGTCAGGCTCATTTGCCAGCAGCTCAATTGCCCATTTAGCAATTTGTCCTGCTGCGCCTAGTATTAACACATGTTTCATTTTGAACTCCCATTGATATAAGTAATTTTCTAAGAAAATAAGTATTTATGTCTCATCTTCTTGAGTGTTGATGGTTCTATTTAAGCTTAAAGTTAAACGGGAGAATCACCTGAAATGCAGGGTTGTTTGCCTAATCTGACGAAGCTGTGAAAATATCTGTGATAGGGGAAATAAAAAAGCCTCATCGAAATGAGGCTGGATGAGACAGGTTTAGTTAACGAATATTTTTCCACCATTGTTGAAAGATTTGCTGTTCATTATCGAGTTCAATCAGTTCACCAATCATCGGTGTTGCAAGGCGATAATTGCGTGTTCTCGAATATTCGACAATACGGGTAATTGGTTCATTCCATGCATGTTTGGCTAAGCTGAATTTTGAATGATGTACAGGAATCATATTGCGTGCATTCAGTTCTTCTGTGGCTTGAGCCACTTCATCCGGATGACAATGGACTGAACGCCAAGCTGGATCGTATTGACCATTTTCCATTAAGGCCCAATCAAACGGCCCGTATTTCCTGCCAATTTCTGCAAAGTGCTGGTCATATCCACCATCGCCCGTATAGAAAATATTTTTATCAGGCGATTGGATCACAAAGGATACCCAAAGGTTTTTACCGCCGTCAAAAGCCCGTCTTGAGTCATGGTGAGTCGTTTCAGTGATAATACGAATGCCATCATCGAACTCAATTTTATCTCCCCAGTCTCTTTCAATCAGCTTGTCACGCGGATAACCCCAATATTCGAAATGTTCACCTACACCCAGACCTGTAATGACATATTTGACCTTGTCTTTGAGTTTCATAATGGTGTCATAGTCCAGATGATCATAGTGATCATGCGAAATCAGTAAATAATCAATCTCGGGTAAATCCTCGACCTGATAGATATCCGTTCCTTTATAGGCGCGTGTGCCCCAAGGAAAAGGCGAGGCTTTGCCGCTCATGACGGGATCAATCAAAAACTTTTTGCCATGCAGCTGCATGAACACTGATGAATGCCCAAACCAGACCATCACATCTTGTTGTGGATTCAGTGTTTTTAAATTGGTTTTAATCGAAGGAATAGGATCGATCGGATTACGATGTGGAATGGTTTTGATAAAGGTCTTATAAAGTTCGACCACAATACTGGAACCTTCACTCATCCCCGATTTTTCAATTAAATTACGAAACTGGCCTTGGCGATAATTGGGAGAGCTTTCAATCAATTGCAAGCGTTCGCCAGAAGGGCTTTTACCAAATAAGGGTTGTTGCGTATAGATGAAACTGCTCACAATAAGCAGCACCACAGCGATCGCAAAAAGAATAAGCATAAATGGAGTCAACCTTTTCATTTGAGCATTCGATACAACAGTAATAAAAAGTCAAAGCGACAAAATGATGAAATATTATCTAAAAGTCGACGAATGAAAGGTTGCCTATTTTTATTGAATATTTGCCTAAATGAACGAGATGTGTCTTTTCTGCATGGGGCTGAATATGTAATGGCGTAATTGAGCAAAAGGAAGCCATTTCGAGGAGGTCGGTTTATGTTAGACTATCGGGGGTTACAGTATTGAAAATGACTGTAAGTGTAGACAATGAGTAGGTAAGATGATCGGGCAGCAGAGAAACGTATTAGCAACTTTAGGAATAGATGTCTGGATTCCTAGGGAAGTCGTATGTCAAAAAAATACTGCAGCCAGCCTATGGCGAGATCAAGTGGTTGAAGAAGTTCAACAAGCGCCTGTGCTTACCTTTGAGACTGCACCTGTTGCGCAAGAGATCCAAGTCATACCACAGACAGCACCAGTCACAGAAATTGAACGTCCTCAACAGGCAAAAGTTGTTGCAGAAGCTGTGGTTAAAGAAGCGGTCGTTGAAAAAGAACAGATCGTTATTACCGCCCACATTCCAGCATTTGAATTGCAAATGTATGTCTTGGAAAACTGCGCCATTTTATTAGAAAGCAGTCAGTTAAACGATGCACAACGCCAGTTATGGCAAAATATTCAAAAGGCCAGACTGGGACAATATGCCGAGTTGAAATGGCCATTTCCATTGGCTGCTTTTCAGGAAAGCCGAGGACTGGCTTCATATATTCAAGGTTTTCTGGACGCGACAGCCACCAGTAAAAAAATATTATGCTTAGGTCAACTGGACTTTATTCAGCATTCTAATATATTACATTTAGCGAGTTTGGAAGAAATGCTGGCTCAACCTTTATTAAAACGACGGTTGTGGCAGCTCATGCAATAAAGAGCGGAATTTAATAATGAAGAAAGTCGTTGTATTTAGCCAGATAGACCAGGACGTTATAGCGCAGTTACAGCAAGATTATCAGGTGGTGGTACTGAATCCCAAGCTTGGTGATATCAATGAACAAATCCGAACTGAAGTAGTCGATGCCGATGCCATGATTGGAGCAGGGCGCTTACTCAATGAAAGCAATTTAGCGCCAGCACAAAAACTAAAAGTGATTTCTACCGTTTCGGTAGGTTACGACAACTATGATGTAAATTATCTGAATCATAGAAAAATCTGGTTGGCCAATACACCGCATGTATTGACTGAAACAACGGCAGATCTTGCTTTTACATTATTGCTCAGCGCAGCGCGTCAAATTCCATATCTGGATGCATGGACCAAACAGGGGCAATGGAAACGTACCGTATCGACTGAACAATTTGGTGTCGATGTTTTTGGAAAAACCTTAGGTATTATTGGTTTGGGAAATATTGGCGCTGCCATTGCCCGTCGAGGTTTTTATGGTTTCAATATGAATATTTTGTACCATAACCGCCGTGAAAAAATTGAAGTTGCACAAGCCTTCAATGCCCAATATCGGGAGCTTGATCAACTGTTAGCACAGTCTGATTTTATCGTGGTCGCCGTTGATTTAAATACTGAATCGAAAGCGCTGATTGGCGCAGCAGAGTTTGATCTCATGCAGAAACATGCAGTATTCGTCAATATTGCTCGTGGTTCAGTGGTCGATGAAAATGCATTGATTGATGCATTACAGCAAAACAAAATCTTTGCAGCGGGGCTGGATGTTTATACCAAAGAACCTTTGCAAAGCTCTCCTTTATTCGAATTACCCAATGCTGTGACTGTGCCACATCTAGGCTCAGCAACAGCCGAAACACGTAAGAAGATGGTAAATCTTGCTTATCAAAACCTGATTGAGGCTCTAGAAGATCGGACGCCGCGTTATCTAGTCAATCCAAAATTCGAATAATTGCTTACAATGCTGAGCATTTGATTGCTGCATTATTGCACGAGTCGATCTTTTTAAACTGGTGAATATTGC
Organism: Acinetobacter sp. YK3; assembly: GCF_001729365.1. Taxonomy (NCBI): domain Bacteria; kingdom Pseudomonadati; phylum Pseudomonadota; class Gammaproteobacteria; order Moraxellales; family Moraxellaceae; genus Acinetobacter; species Acinetobacter sp. YK3. Next base: position 12,422 of record NZ_LZPJ01000112.1, on the reverse strand, counting down.
TACACTTGCGCCCTTTGTGACTTCATCTTGGGGCGTCTGGTGTTTGAGAAATTAGCTGAACAAAGTTTAGGTTTAATGGGCTGGGAAATTGACAATCATTGGGATCTGAATATTGATCAATGTGTCATGATTGCTGCTCCGCACACCAGCAACTGGGATGCGCTTTATGCACGTTTGGCTTTAAAAGCGCTCGGCGTTAATGTGCGTATCACCATCAAAGATAGCTATATGAAGTTTCCATTTGGCCCTTTTGTACGGGCGATGGGTGGAATTGGCATTGATCGTAGTGTGAAGCTGGAAGGTCAGGAACGTCCAAGTATGGTTCAGCTCATGAGCAATCTGTTTAAGACACATCCTAAATTGGTCATGTTGGTAACACCAGAAGGAACGCGAGCAAAACAGGAACAATGGAAAACTGGTTTCTATCATGTCGCGATTACGGCGGGTGTACCCATTGCCTTGGCTTATATGGACTATGCCAAGAAAAAGACAGGCGTGGGAAAAATTGTTTATCCGACAGGGGATTATGAAAAAGATATGACGGAAATCATGTCATTCTATGCCGAGATTAATGCGAAATTCCCTGAAAAATTCAGTGTCGATCAGCGTTACATTTAGCCCCAATCATTTGCGTCACTTGCAAAAATCATAAAATAAGGCAGGATTTTTCTGCCTTTTATAACACATTGTTGCAAATTTCTCCTTTTTTCAATGCTATATTAAATTTCTTTATTAAAATCATAGAGAAACCACTTGAGATCGTTGCTGCTTGCATGTGGCTTGTTTGCCACAACTCAACTTACTCATACTCAGGTCTTTTTACCTACGGTGACGGCTGGGCAAACAGAAGTACCCGAAATTGGCAGCGGTATTGGTTTACTCGACCAACAAAAAGAAAAATTTATTGGTGAAAAAGTTTATCGTGAAGTGCATCGTCAAATGCCAACTGTGCAAGATGCATGGCTAGAAGATCAGTTTTTACAAGTTTTCTCAGGCATTTTAAGCCAGACCCTGTTGGGCCAGCCGATTGGTCTGGTCATTGTTAAAGATCCTCAAATTAATGCTTTTGCCGTACCAGGTGGACTATTTGCCTTAAACACAGGACTAATTACTTCTGCAAAAAATCTGGATGAGATTGCTGGCGTTATGGCGCATGAAATTGCGCACGTGTCACAGCGACATTACAGTCGTTCACAAGAAGCATTCAAAGGGCAGGGTTTATTGGCCTTGGCAGGGATTATCGTCGGTGCAGCTATTGCCTCTCAGGCCGATGGCGATGCAGGTTCGGCAGTGATGCTTGGAACACAAGCAGCATTAATGGACAAGCAGCTCAGTTATAGCCGTAATCAGGAGCGTGAAGCGGATCGTATTGGCATGCAATTTATGTATGCTGCTGGTTATAATCCACAAAGTATGGCGGATTATTTTGAAACCATGCATCGGGCGACCAGCCGAGTCAGTTTCTTGCCCGATTTTTGGTATACCCATCCGTTAACCACAGAGCGTATGAGTGAGGCGCGTTTGCGTGCCAATCAATTGCCTAAAGTTAAATCAAAAATATATGACATTGATTTTGAAATTTTGAAACTGTACACCTCTGTTGTTTCCAATCAGGCTACAGAAATCCAGTTACAGGCATTGGCCAACCAGAACAATACCGCAGCGCAACTTGCGCTCAGCAAGTTTTATCTGGAGCGCGGTGATTATACGCAGGCGCAGCAAAATCTGGATCTGGTAAAACCAAAATTGAAGAATCACGTTCTGATCCCTTTGATCCAGGCAGATATTTATTTAGGTCAAAATAAAATTGAGCAAGCCAGCAGTAGCATTGGTTCGGTACAAAGAACTATGCCTGAAAATCGGGCATTGTCCTATAAGCTGGCAGAAGTCTTGATTCGACAGGGGCAAATTGCTCAGGCGCAAAGTCTAGTACAACGCTTTATTCATAAGAACCAAAGAGATATTGAAGGCTGGCAATTATTACAACGTGCCACCAATCTGGATAAAAGCTCATCTCTACAGGCAATTAATGTATTGTGCTATCGTGCAGAAGCAGAGTATTGGTCGGGATATGAGGAAAATGCGATTAAATCGATGCTACATGCCCAGCGTTTAGCAAAAGGTAATTTGGCAATGTCGGCCAAAATCGAGTCACGCCTAAAACAAATGCAAGATGAACGGCGGATGAAAATATAAAACCAGTTTAAAAAAATTCAGGAAAATAAAATGATTAAAGGACAATGTTTGTGTGGTGCTGTGCAGTATCAATATCATGGGGAAATTGAAAACAGCATTTTGTGTTATTGCATTCATTGCCAGCAGGCACAGGGTTCAATTGCAGGGTGGAATAGTCCACTTGAGCAAAGTAAATTTGAGCTGATTTCTGGGCGTGAGCAACTGAAAGAGTATTTTCATACGTCCAACAAGGCACGTGTATTTTGTCAAAACTGTGCCAGTCCACTTTATTCCTATCGTACGGATTTGCCGAATATTATTCGTTTACGACTGGGTACGGTGATGGATGGTGAACTACCTGCTCCGAAACAAGAATTTTTTCTGGAGCATAAACCAAATTTTATTGAATTGAGATAAGATGGCGGGCGTAAGCAATTGCTGAGCACTTAGAATATTTATGAAAAAGATTTTAGTTTTAATTTTTGCATTAAGCACAGTGGGGACAAGTTCAGCAGCTTCTGTTGAGCAGTATGTAAATGCAGTGGATAAAATTCGTAGTACCTATGCGCAGGATATTCGTGGTTTTTTACGTGGCTTAAATCCGCAACTTACACAGTTTACACCTGAGCAGCAGGCTAAATATTGCCAGATTAATCAGCGTTATATTCAGGATATGTCAGATGCAATTGAACGTAATCGTTCTTCATTGCCACCGCAATATGCGAGTATGACCAAGCAGGATTTAATCAAGCAGATTGCTGAATCGAAAGAGATGCAAATGCTTGCGAAATATAATGTTCAGTGTGATTTTAAATAAAACCAAGACCTTGGGTTCATTGTTAAAATGAATCCAGTTTTAAATAAAGCAGGGGAATAGAAAGGAAGTTAAGCAGATTAACTTAATTTTGCTTTAATTTTAGAAGAAACTTGTGCAGGATCGGCACGCCCGGCTATGATCGGACGTAGAGAATTCATCACCTTACCCATATCTTTCATGCTAGTAGCTTCTTGAGCAGCAATCGTTTGCTCAATGATAGAATCAAGCTCTTCCTCAGTCATAGCTTCTGGTAGAAATTGAGAAATAACCTCAACTTCGGCTTGTTCTTTACTAGCTAAATCATCACGACCAGCGCCTTGAAAGGCTTTGATCGATTCTTTACGTTGTTTAATTTGCTTTTCAATGACCGCAAGAACCTGAGCATCGTCAAGCTCTATGCGCTCATCGACTTCGATTTGCTTAATTGCTGCCTGTACACCACGAATAACCGTTACTGTTGCCATATCTTTGGCACGCATTGAGTTTTTTAACACGTCAGTAATCTGGTTTTTTAAAGTATTCATAGTATTTTCAGCAGTCAATCACAAATTAATTAGTAAAGGCGAGTAGTACGTACAGATTCGCGAGTCAATTTCTTTTGATAACGCTTAACTGCAGCAGCTTTTTTACGCTTACGTTCTTGAGTTGGTTTCTCATAGAATTCGCGCTTACGAACGTCAGCTAAAACACCCGCTTTTTCGCATGAACGTTTGAAACGACGGATAGCTACGTCTACTGGTTCGCCTTCTTTCAACTTAACTTGTGGCATGTAAAATCCTCTAAGATTATGGATAAGATCTAACGCACTATGCACTAGATCGCAAGTGAAGGTCAGTATTTTACTCATTTACAACTCAGATCACAAGTCTATAATAGCTCAGATATTATTTTTGATCGTTGTAAAGGCAGTTTAATGATTGTTTTGGGCTTGGAAACTTCGTGTGATGAAACTGGGTTAGCACTCTATGATAGCGAGCTCGGCTTACGTGGACAGGTTCTATATAGTCAGATCAAACTGCATGCTGAATATGGTGGTGTAGTGCCTGAACTGGCTTCGCGTGACCATGTTCGTAAAATGATTCCCTTGATTAATCAATTGCTTGAGCAAAGTGGTGTCACAAAGCAAGAGATTGATGCAGTTGCCTATACGCGTGGCCCGGGCCTTATGGGTGCGCTCATGACAGGTGCATTATTTGGTCGTACTTTAGCATTTGCGTTAAATAAACCTGCTATTGGTGTACATCATATGGAAGGTCATATGCTGGCACCATTACTTTCGGAAACTCCACCGGAATTTCCGTTTGTCGCACTATTAGTCTCTGGTGGTCATACGCAATTAATGGCTGCTTATGGTATTGGTCAATATGAATTGCTGGGTGAATCGATTGATGATGCGGCGGGTGAGGCTTTCGATAAAGTCGCAAAAATGATGAAGCTCCCTTATCCAGGTGGGCCGAATATTGCGAAGTTGGCTTTACAAGGTGATGCACAAGCATTTGAATTCCCGCGTCCGATGTTGCATCAAGGCTTAAACTTTTCATTTAGTGGTCTGAAAACTGCGGTTTCTGTGCAGTTGAAAAAGTTAGGTGAAGAAAATCGCGATGCGGATGTGGCTGCTTCTTTTCAGGAAGCACTTGTCGATACTTTAGTGAAGAAGTCTGTGAAGGCCTTGAAACAAAGTGGTCTTAAGCGTTTGGTGATTGCTGGTGGTGTGAGTGCCAATGTCCGCTTACGTGAGCAATTGGAAACTTCATTGAAGAAAATTAAAGCACAGGTTTACTATGCAGAACCTGCTTTATGTACTGATAATGGTGCCATGATTGCTTTTGCTGGATATCAGCGTTTAAAGGCAGGGCAGCATGATGGCTTGGCGGTGACGACGACACCTCGTTGGCCGATGACAGAGTTAAAGCCAACCTAAAATACAAATGGTTAGTGTTATTGGTTGCTAGGCTGCTGGTCAGTTTAGCCTATTCTCATATTTAAAAATCAGATTCTTGAATTTATGTACATGGCGCAGGCTTGAAACTGGCGCTATGGTATAAAGTATTGGATATATTATTTATTTTGATGAGCTAAAACTCATTGTGGAGTACAAAAGTTGAAAATTTCTTATATTTTTACATGTGGCCGACTAGAATCTTTATTCAAGATTCTATGCCTCACTCAAAAAGGTGAGGAAAAGGTTGCATCAAAAGAAAAAGTAGTTGAGCAATATAGAAAAGATATCGCTTTAGGGCGACCATTTGAAGAAACTGAACTTTATCAATTGATTGAACAAAGTGAAGAAAAAATTGTCATTAATCGCTTACATAATATTCTTCGAGAAAAACCGACTCAGCAGAAGGGTAGCTTTGATGCGGATGAATATAAGACGGGTGCATGGTCTGAGTTTAATGATTACAAGCTGGCAGTTCGATTCTCAAATGCGAAAACCGAGTTAAGTGAAAAGCACTTTGCGAAAACGGGTGAGTATATGACCAGTCGAGGCATTGCAAAGCTGACAGGTTTTAATCCAAGTAACATTAAGAACATGTTGCATCATAAAAGAAGTGTAGTGAGAAAAATGCTTACCACTTTAGAGAAGTTGGCAAAAGAGTATTAATCTTTAAGCTCTATTTTCGATGCAGAGACAATGTCTTGCTCTGCATCGATAGTACTCAATCTTTTTAATAATCAAATAATTTTAATATTTTTTAATAATATATAAATAAAAAGGAATAGATCATGTGGGTGGTTAAAGCAGCCAATGGTTGTGCATGGTTAAGTATTCTGCTTATCGTCGCGGCGACAGGCTTTTCAATCTATGTTTTCAGTATTCCATGTACGACTGATCGAATCTGTGAAATGCCACCGATCCATTTGTTCTTTTTCTTGGTATGGATCATTTCAGTGATCTGTAATTTTATTGGCATTATTTTTTCGATCATTGGATTGAAAAAAGATGAACCCATTAAAAAACTAGCCAAATCAGCATTATTCTTTAATGGGAAAATCATTGCTTTTAGCTTTGTGTGTGCTTTATTACTATTTATCGATTTTAATGGGTTAGCAATTTTTCTAGGTGATTGATTGTGAACGATCCGCTTTAGACAGCACAGCTAAACACACAAAAATCAAAGCCATACCGACCCAACCAATGGGTGCCAATTTCTCGCCAACCAATAACACTGCAAACAATGCTGCAACCAATGGTTCAAATAGCGTCAATGTCGTCGCGGTACTGGCTGAAATGGTCTTTAAGGCATATCCAAACAGCAGATAACCAAGAAACATAGGGATCAGCATCATATAACCCACGACATATAGATTGACGGGTTCGTCGAACAGATTGGTTCCCGTAAAAAACAGTGTTGGTAATAGGATTAAAGCACCAAAACCAAAAATTAAGCCCATCGATGCTTTGGAATCAACGCCTCGATCAATCATTTTTTTGGCTGCCCAAGAGTATAAGGAGTAGGTCAGTGCGGCGATCAGTCCGAGAATAATACCAATCGTTTTCTGATCCGTTGCAATGTTTTGGCTTGTACCTTGGGAGTGAGACTCTCCAATCGTTAACAGTAACACACCAGCTACGCCAAAAATGAAACTGATAAACCATTGGCTAGAAAGTGCTTTTTTATCAAAGAATTTTTCCAGCAATGCCGTAAATAAAGGCGCTGAACCAATTGAAACCACGGTCCCAATCGTGATGCCAGCCATCCGCATAGAGGAATAGAAGGCCAGTGGATAAATAGCAACCGAAACCATGCCAATCAAAAGCAAAGGATAGTAAGAGCGAATTTGTGGTAAGTGGCTGCGAATGTTCTTATGGGCCAATAAGGCTTGTAGTAATCCACCACCGCCCATTGCGATTGCACCTATGGCTAAAGGACTTAAATTCGGTGCATAGGAAGCAGCAGTTCCTGTTGTTCCCCATAAAATAGAGGCCACTAAAACCGCAATAAAGCCATAATGAGCTTTTAGGTTGATTGAGCTATTCAATTTGCAATCTCTTGTTCTAATAATCGCTGAACCATGTGTTTTGCGGCAAATACTTTATCACTAGAGCTTTCCAAACCTGCACGGGCGATCGATCCTTCCAGAATAAAAGAAAGCAGCAGGGCCAGTTCTTTGGCTCGCTCAGGATTGCTGGTTAATTGACTTAAATGTCCCACTAAAATTGCTTCAATTTCATCTTTATGGTTTTTGACCGCTAATCGCTCAGGACTATGGGCGGGAAACTCGGCGGCAGCATTTAATAAGCCACAGCCACGGAAACCTTTTTCATAGGCAAATTCAGCGTGATCCTGATAGGCATCAAAAACAGCCAGAATTCCATCTAAAGGTGTTTCAATCTGAACTTTTCTTTTTTCATATAAGTCGAGCCATTCCTGATGACGTGCTTCGATGTAGCAAGTAATTAGATCTGACTTGGTGGCAAAGTTATTATACAAAGACATTTTGGCCACATTGGCTTTCTCTGTAATGGTATTGATGCCTGTGTTGCTGATGCCATCGTTATAAAACAAGGTGGATGCTGCATCCAGAATTTTTTGTTTTGCTGATTTAGAACTCATTGTAAAAATTACTTATGTATACCGACCTACCTAATATTAGGTAAAAACTACTTAATTAGCAAGCATGAATGCTTAAATAGGGAGCAATATTATCCAGATATGAAGCGGAGTGAGGAGTGAAAGAGAAAATAAGCCTTTGAATTATTTCAAAGACTTATTGATGCTATACGCGTGTAAATAGATTTATTTTTGAAATGAATTTTGATCTTCAACATCAATATATTCAATATAACCACGTCCTTGGACTGGTTGCTCTAGATATTCACCTGTAAAAGTGTAAGCACTGGCATAACCAATCCCATGTCCATAACGGAATGGGCTATCGATTTCCGCAGTAATATTTAAAATGTTCTGATCAGCATTATTTTTGACAGACCAGATAAATTGTTGCGGTAGACGCATTTTCTTACCGCTTGGAGAAACATGTGCATTCGGCTGATTGCTGATGACCTTAAATTCAACATTGGTATAGATTTCAGCGGGTCGGTCAGTGTGGCGGACATGCAAAGTATAGGCAGCAGCTTGCCCAAGAATATCGGCTTTAGTTAGAAGGAGCTGAGTTGTTTCAGTTAGATTAATGATTTGATAAGTGAAAAAATCGAGCGGTAATTTATACGCTTCTGGGAGTAGCTTTTTCACGACACCATGTGCACCTGCTGCTCGTGCATATTCGTAGGTACATAAGCCTTTGGCAGGGATAACTTGGCCTTGATATTCAAGCTGACCTTTAAAGTTTGCCAATAAACTAAAATGATCATAAATCGGGGTTTTGATAAACCATGAAACCTGATCGCTCACATCCAGATCAAATTCAAAACTTAAGCCGTGATAAGCGCCTTTGAGTTGAATATGGGGTAATGTCCCTTGAATTGAAACTTCTTCTCCAAGTTGGATGACTGATCCATTGTCTTGAATATTGGTATTTTCTGGAATGACGTAGGCTTTTAAGAGATGCTCGTCGATTGCAGCCGTACTCGAAAAGAATGTTGCCGTTTTTCTTGGATCACCCAAAGTAATATCATCATGGTCGAATGCCAGCGCACCGGGTGTGCCAAGCAAAATCATAATATTTAAATAACGATGTGGTTCAGGCAAAAGCGGAAAGAAAATCCCATAATGTGTCCATGTATAGAACTTTTCTTGTGTACGTGGTCGGATAATGTTGGGCTGGGAAAATGGCAGGGTTGAATATTGAATTGCTTGGTCTAATGTACCCTGCGCCAAGAGTAGGCTTTTACCCATGATTTTGCTGGTGAGGGAAGTGGGAGGCAACTGTTTTTTCATCTTGTTTCCTAAACTTTATCGTAGCTGAAAAGTAGGTTATGAAAAACAATTGCCCATGCTAAGCGGAAATAAGGACAAAGCTACGGCTTTTCAGGACATTTATGCAGATGCTTTGTTGGACAATTTTTCCAGATTTTGTGAGCCGATCCAGTGTTTTGAAAATTGATAGGCGGCACGGCCAGAACGTTGTCCACGAGCCTGACACCATTTCAAACTTTCACTACGGACCAAGTCGTTATATTCAAGATCAGCTTTCACAATATAGTGCTCTACAATTTGTAGATAGAGCTGCTGATCCATTGGATAGAATGAAAGCCACATGCCAAAGCGATCCGAGAGTGAAATTTTCTCTTCAATTGCTTCCTGTGGATGCAGTTCGGTATATTGCGGCACATCTACTTTTTGCACGGGCGTATTTTCATGCATAAATTCAGGCAATAAATGACGGCGATTACTGGTCGCATAAATAATAAAATTGCTTGAACCTGATTGCAGTGAGCCATCCAATACGCTTTTTAGGCTACGATAATTTTCATCTTCAGCGTTAAATGCCAGATCATCACAATAGACAATGAATTTCTCGGGACGATTTTCAATGAGTTTCTGAATTTTAGGTAAATCAGATAAATCATCACGTTCGATTTCGATCAGACGTAAACCTTGCGCTGAATATTCAGTCAGGAGGGCACGTACAATTGAAGACTTTCCTGTGCCTCGCGAGCCGGTAAGTAATACATCATTGGCGGGTAAGCCGTTCAGAAACTGCAAGGTATTCTGAATGATTTTGTCTTTTTGGCGTTCAATCCCTTTTAAATCTTCCAGATACATCTTCTTCGGCTGCTGTATTGCGACCAGCTGCTGATTTTCCCAACGAAATGCAATTGCAGAGAAATCTGTCGGTTGCTTCGGAGCAGGGAGCACTTGCTGAAGCTGTGTCAAAACATTCGATAAGGACTGGATGATAGATTCTGGTAAATCAAGGATAGCCATAAATACAAACCAACTTAATGATGAATAGGGATACTAACATTGCTATTACTGAAATAAAGAAAATATCATCAGAAATATCGAAATAAATCGATTTTACCCTTGATTGTTACGGCAGCTTTTTGCATTGTATAGGTGCAAGAATTCAAAAAATATGCCGAAAATCAGGAACGCGAATGTTTAATAGAGTTCAAGAAAAAAAGAATACATATCAGTCGCATAGGGTTGATGTGTTGCAAGAACACTTACGGCATGCAAGCTCTTATGATGAATGGAAAGAAATTGCACTAAAACTGGATGAAGACTCAGGTCATGAGGCATGGAAATATGACAATGAATCGCCTTATTTTGATGCAGAGATTCTGTCTAAGCGCTATAACTTATTAAAGAAGTATCGGACTCAGCATCGGACACTGGATCTGATTTATGTATTAAGAGAAGGATTGTCCTATGATTTTGCCAATATTGGTCATCCGATGTTATTTGCGGAGACTTATATTGGAACAAAAAAGATTATTGAAAATTATGTCGAGGAAATGAGCGACTGTTTTCGTTATCTTGCCTCCAGTGAATGCATCACCTTTCAGTTAAAGGAAAAAATCCAGTTTTTTGAAGAATGCCAGACTGCTTATGGACAGCCAGCCTTGATGTTTTCTGGTGGCGCAACTTTGGGGCTGTTTCATACCGGTGTATGTAAGGCTTTGCTAGAGCAGGATTTAATGCCACGGGTGTTATCGGGTTCTAGTGCTGGGGCAATCATGACTGGTATGCTGGGTGTCTCTGCATCGGATCAGGTTCCTGATTTGCTCAAGGGTGAGCATTTCTTTAGTGATGCATTCAAGTTCCGAAAATTGAGTGAACTGATCAGAGGACATGGCGGTATTGCGGATGTCATGTATTTAAAACAATTCCTGATGCAAAACTTGGGCGATGTGACTTTTGCGGAAGCTTATCAGCAGTCCAAGCGCCATATTAATATTGTGATTGCTCCGTATAACACGGCACAAAGCCCACGGATCATGAATGCATTGACCGCGCCGAACGTGTTGGTCTGGAGTGCCGTTTTGGCCTCCTGTGCCGTTCCAGTCTTGTTTCCCCCTGTGCATCTGACCAGTAAACGTTATGACGGGCAACATACACCGTATCTTGCCAACACCAAATGGGTGGATGGTAGTATGCGCAGTGATTTCCCGCAGGAAAAAATGGCTCGCTTATATAATATTAATTACACCATCGCCAGTCAGGTCAATCCGCATATTGTGCCGTTCATGCAAAGTGATTCTGATCGCTTCCGTAGAGATGTATTGAGTTGGCCTGAACGGATTGTACGTCGCCAAGGTAAAGCGATTGCACTTGAAGTAATGGATCTGACACGTAACTATGCAGGCAGTTTTTTCCCGATCCGTCGCGCTCTGGATCATGGTTATGGCATTTTGGGGCAGCGCTATTATGGTGATGTGAATATCATTGCCAAATATGGTTTGCGACACTATAGCTATATGTTGAAAAATCCACGACCAAAACTGTTTAAAGTGTTGCAACGAGAAGGTGAGCGGGCAACCTGGCCGAAAATATCTGCAATTGAAACCCATGCGCGGATTGGTAAAACCATTGAGCATTGTTTAACATCATTGCGAAAGCAGGAAGAAAAGCAGCAGAATGAGTTTTACTACGTGGATCTGTGATCCCAAGATTGAACTTGAAAACTTGGCATTAATGACCAAAGCGCAAAGCTATGCCTTTGGACGACGCTTATATCGCTTCGAAATTCAGCAGCAGCCTTACTGGCTTAAATTCCATCATTCAAATACACATGAGGGCTTTGAACAGGCGCTATTGCGCGAGCTGAATTTTTATCAGCATCGCCAAGAACTAGAAAGCTTTTTATTGCCCCATCAGATCATTCAACTGAATCCTTTTAAACAGCAACTAAATTGTACTGGTGATGAGATTGGATTGGTCACCGTTGCTGCAAAAGCGTTTTTTACACCTCTTTCGGATAGCTGTGACATTGAACTCATTAAACAAAAGATCGTTGAAGCTTTAGATGCATTGAATGGTTTACACCAAGCAGGCTGGATTCATGGGGATTTAAAGGTAGAGCATTTTCGTGTTCACGCTAACGTTTGCAAGCTGATCGACTTTGAACAGACTTTTAGAATAGGGCAATCCATTCAAACTCTGGATGCAACTCCGCATTATATGGCGCCAGAACTGTTTCATGGCGCAGGGAAGAGTATTCAAAGCGATTTATATGCTTTTGGAATTATTGTTTATGAATGGTTGACGCAAACTAGATTACAGGCTCAAAGCTATCATGACTGGGCAATCTTGCATTGCCAGCAACTACATATACAGCTTCCAGAACGATTACAGTGCTTTTTGCCAGTGTTAATAGGCCTGTTGTCAAAGCATGTACAACAACGATTGAGCTCTGTTGAAGCGGTAAAAAGCGCTTTAAACACTATAAATTCGCTTTAAAAGTAAACATAACATCTTGATTTGAATATTATATGTTCATTTGAGTGGTTTTTTTGCGAGAAAGACTTGTCATAAAGAAAGTTTCTCTCTAATATGCATACCCATCGGGGGCGTGGCGA
>NZ_LZPJ01000111.1:0-25583 GCF_001729365.1 Acinetobacter sp. YK3 | reverse complement strand
TTATTTTTATAAAAAAATTATTAATTATCTATAAAAGAAATAAGAGAAACACTGATGATCTGGGATCTATTAACACACCCTTCTAATCTTATTTTTAGCATTGCCTTAATGCTATGTCTATTTATCGGTGTACTTGAATTTATCTTGCTGTTATTTGGTGGTAGTTCAAGTTTTCTGGAACAGTTTCTCCCTGATAGCCTGACCGATATTGACCATGCCGATGTTTCACTTGAACAGTCGGAAAATCTGTTCACCCAGCTTTTAGAATGGCTCTATCTGGGCAAAGTCCCTTTACTAATCTGGTTAATTATTTTCTTAACTCTTTATGCATTAACAGGCTTGATTATTCAGGATCTTTTTTTCCAATTTACAGAACAATATGTTTCGGCATGGATCATTGCACCTGCCAGCCTGTTTTTGGCAATGCCATTGGTACGTTATAGTGCAGCGCTGATTGCCAAGATTATTCCTAAAGATGAAACCACAGCAATTCAGCATGATGATCTAATTGGTCGTACCGCTCACATTATCTTAGGGGAAGCTAAGCCAAACTCCCCTGCACAAGCCAAAGTAAAAGACCAATTTGGTCAGACCCATTACGTCTTGGTTGAACCCGAAATTGATACGGTTTTCCATCAAGGTCAAGACGTTATTTTAACGCAAAGAACCAAAATTGGATTCCAAGCGATTGTTTCTTAGTTTTTATATTTATTACATGAGGGTGTTTAAATGTTGAGTTCAGCATTGACTGAAATTCTAATTATTACAGGTGTTATTTTTGCGGCACTGGTTTTCATCGGTATTGTTATCGCTCGTCTATATACGCGCTCAAGCAAAGAAGTCTCTTTCGTGCGTACTGGTTTTGGTGGTGAAAAAGTCATTTTAAATGGGGGTGCAATCGTGCTGCCTGTTTTACATGAAATTATCCCCGTCAACATGAATACATTGCGTTTGGAAGTGAAGCGTGCCGCAGATCAGGCCCTGATTACCCGCGATCGTATGCGTGTCGATGTGATGGCAGAATTCTATGTGCGTGTTAAACCGATTGCAGAATCCATTGCAACGGCGGCACAAACCTTAGGTCGTAAAACTATGTCTCCACCAGAGTTAAAAGATCTGGTTGAAGGTAAATTCGTCGACTCTCTACGTGCCGTTGCCGCTGAAATGGCGATGGAAGAACTGCATGAGAAGCGTGTCGATTTCGTACAGAAAGTTCAGCAAGTGGTCTCGGAAGATTTATCAAAGAATGGTTTAGAGCTTGAAACCGTTTCTTTAACGGGTCTCGATCAAACCAGCTTTAAATTTTTTAACCCGCAAAATGCGTTCGATGCAGAAGGTTTAACCAAGCTGACTGAAACGATTGAAGATCGTCGTAAAAAGCGTAACGACATTGAACAAGATGCTGACTTGGCGATCCGCGCAAAAAATCTTGAAGCTGAACGTGCTCGTTTAGAAATTTCGCGTGAAGAAGAATATGCAAAGTTACAGCAAGAGCGTGAAATCTCGATTCGTAAAGCTGAACAAACCGCAGAAATCGCCTCTCAAGAAGCAGGTAAAAAACGTGAGGCTGAAGAAGCCCAAATTGCTGCTGAGCGTGAAGTGGAAATTAAACGGATTGCTTCGGCACGTGATGTAGAGAATGAAAATATCCAAAAAGCTCAGCTCATTCAAAAAGCACAGGTTGAACAGAAGAAAACTATTGAGCTGGCTGAGCAAGACCGCGCCATTGCCATTGCTGAAAAATCGCGTGCTGAATCAGAAGCCAAAGCGCAAGCTGACAAGGCCCGTGCCGAAGCGGTAAAAGCAGAGGAAGAAGTTGTGACCGTGCGTGAAACCCAACGCGCTGAACGTCAAAAAGCGGTTGAACTGGTTGCAGCAAAACAGACTGCTGAGAAAGAAGCGATTGCGATTACCGTTGCTGCGGATGCAGGTAAAAAAGCCGCTGCCGATGAAGCAGAAGCGGTACGCATTGCGGCAGAAGCTGACGCTGAGAAAATACGCTTAAAGGCCAAAGGTGAAGCAGATGCGAAAGTGCTGCTGGCTCAAGCCCTAGAGAAACAATATCAAGTCGATGCAGAAGGTGCGCGTGCAGTCAATGAGGCAGCCAACACCCTTTCTGCTGAGCAGGTTGAAATGCAGATTCGCTTGGCGCTATTGAAGCATTTACCAGAGATTATCCGTGAAAGCGTGAAACCGATGGAAAATATTGATGACATCAAAATCTTGCAAGTTAATGGCTTAAATGGCTTTGCTGGTGGTTCTGCAACTTCAGGTGAAGCCGTTGAAAACGGTTCAACCTCATTGTCTGATCAAGTGGTGAATAGCGCCTTACGCTACCGTTCACAAGCACCCTTAATTGATAGCCTGATGAATGAACTCGGTCTGCAAGGTGGTGATATCAATGGCTTAACTCAAAACCTAAATAAACCAAAAGCAGAATAAGTCCGATATAAATAAAAACGAGTCTTCATTGTAAGGCTCTTTTTTATTGCACTTTTATTTGTAGTTCACCATGACGGTCGCCTGCGCATTGACATTCCCCGCGACGGCGGCAACATTATCTTTCTTATAATATTTTGCATAGAAATTTTTAGTTAAAGCTGGATTTGATCCTGTGCCCAGCCGACCAAATGAATATTCTGTGCCATAGTTAATCGCTGAATTATTAGATACATCATACACTCGAATGCCGACATTACTGGTTGCAGCATTGCTATTGCTCAATACGTTAGTGCTATTCGCGACATTGGCATTATCACTCATCGTAAAGTACAACAAGGTATTGGCTAAGCCATTGCTACAAGTCGCTGTGATTGAAAAAGGCGTTTTCCCGCCAGCTTCCGTACCTGCTGTTGCTAAAGCGCTGGTTGCAATCGTGGGTAAAGTCACAATCGGATTGTTTAAGTTACAAGTCTTGGTATTTTCTGGATTCAGTGTTAGTTGCACAAAGCCCGATTGACTATCGATATAACGGTTCGATCCTTCGGTCATATCCACAGTGACCTTGCCTAAATCAAGCTGCACTGCTGGCGTACTTTCGGTCAATCCAGAAGTAAAATAAAACTTCAAATTAACAATATTGACGCCTTGAGTCGCAGACTCTCCTGTCGCATTGTTATACAAGCTCACCGTCTTGGCTAAATTAACAACGGGTTTTCCAGACTTGGTATCCTGTATTTGAAAAGTCACATACGCATATTGATTAAAGTAAGGACTACTGCTGTTGACGATTTTGTAATAAGTCGAACCTGCATAAGTGATCGTTTGATCAAAGTTGACGTTACTTCCCACTGTAGTGAAAGATGTAGTTTTTCGGTCAGGGACATTGTCCGTGACTTTGTTTGAACAATTCACCAAAGAATAAGCCGCAATCGATGTGGCAAAGTTGGTGACAAGTGTCCAGTTTGAAGTTGAGTTTGTAATACTGCTGGTATTGGTCGCCAAAGGCTGTGTTGGGTTCGAAGTACACACGCCACTATCCGTAGCAAAAGCATGTTGTCCCAGAGCCATGCCTAAAACAGTAAATAAGAGCGTAAATCCATATTTTTTTAGCATGATTATTTACACTCCACATCGATCATCTGTATACGATTCGGTTGCTTACTTTTCGGAAGCAGTTTTTCTGGCGTATCAATACGGCAAGCATAAGATTCATTCATTCCCCATTGCACATATAAATCTTGTTTTAATAATTGTGCTTTTTCTATAAATAGCTGATTTGACTGACCAAACATGCCTGCGACTTGTCCTGCCTGATTCACCGCTTGCACACCAATCGGGATCTGCTGATTTACACCCTTAACCTGTACATTTAATAAAATATTTGAGCTTTGCTCGACGTCAAATTTGATTAAGGTTGAGCTATAACGACGTGGAATCACTTCAGCCTGATTCGCAGTTAAATTCACATCCAGAGGCAAATGCTTGGTATCTAAGCGGATGGTATTGGCTTCATAAGGAGAAACATTGGCATAAATCGCATTGCCCCAATAATCGATTTTACTTCCCCATGCATTAACAACATCAGCGCCATGCGCACCCTTTGCATGAACAATAGTAAAAGTGTCCGATAAATTATTGGTCGCAGTAATTCCATAAGGATGAGCGACAATAGCACCTTTCGCACTGAAACCATATTGGGTCTGATCATCACTCCAGCCCGTCACAGCACCCAGTTGTATTTGAGGTAAGCTATAATTCATATTGGCTGAAACAGCAGAATTATTTTTTCCATTATTCCAGTTCTGAGTCGTGGTTAACCCATAATTAAATTGATTATTTTCCCCTAATATTCCCGTGAGACCTACATTCGCTGTGGTTGGATGACCGACGTTATCTACATATTGAATATTCGAATATAGATTTGCCTGCTTTTTACCCCACTCTAAAGGTAAAGAGAAGCTCAGATATATCTTATTTTCTTTTCCAAAGTCATTTAACTGATTATTATTTTGACTATAACCAATAGAATAGCTCAATCTATTCCAGCGATTACTATAGTTAATACTATACTGCACATAGTCTTTATCTGTATTCCAGTATTTATTTTGAGTTGCATTTAAATAAACAGAACCAAACCCCTCTTTAAAGTTTTGATAAAGCGAAATATTAAATTGCTGTTTTAATAAATAGGTAAGGAAAAGACTATCGATTTCAGCTTGATTCAAATCATTAAAATTTCGTAAAGACATGGTATTACTTAATGTCATGTATTCACGATCTTGATATTGTGCTGAAACGTTCAAAAAAGTATTCAGCGGACTATAGCTATATTGATAAGCAGCTTTATACCGCCAACCCGCATAGTCATTTTTTGCTAAGGTCGCATTTGATTTTTCCGCATCAAATCTTAGTCCACCCAGCCTTGTATTTTGTCCAAAACCGAATAAATAGCTCTGAAAAACATGACTGAGATTGCTGCCAAGATATAAGCTGGAATAGTTGCTCAAGCCATATTCCGCACTGAGCTGACCAATATAATCATCTGATGTTTTATTGTTGATTTTGTATTGCCCAGAAGCAATGTTGTAATTTAATTGCCCCATTCGAACAAGGTTCATATTGCCTTGCATCGGTACAATAAAGCTATGTTTTTCCCCACCATTTTCAGTGACCTGAACAGTTAAATCACCATTGTTATTGACCGCTGTGAGATCATTAAACTCAAACTCACCAGCCGGTACTGTACGTTCGTAAATTTTTCGGCCATTCTGAAACACAGAAACCAAAGCATTGGTGTTGGCCAAACCACGAATCAAAGGTGCATAGCTGCGTTGCGACATCGGAAGCATACTAATATCGGAAGCAAGCTGTAAGCCTCGTATTTGCGCCGAATCAATCGCATAAGTCTGGGTATTAAAGTCACCCATTTCTAGCCGTGCTTTCAGAGCAGGAATATCTGTAGACAAAACATTCAGATAAGATTGATAACCGCCGAGTTGCGTTCCATCTGAGTCAAAACTTCCAGCATGACGAAAGTTAAAACGACTAAAATTGAATCCACCGGTTAAATTCAGATAATTACTGCTAACTTGTTCTTGCTGGTTCAATTTACTGGTGTAACGATTAAAATCGTAACCGATATAAGCAGCAGTAACCCCCTGATCAAATCGTTCAGGTGCAATATAACCTTCTGGCCGTTGATTAATAATTGCTAAAGGTAAAGAAATATCCAGACTTAATGCCGACATATCCAGATCATAGTAGGCATCTGGATTGAGCTCTTTAATTGTGAGACATGGTTTTTTAGGTAGTTTTTCCAAGACTTCTGGACGTAAATCCAGTCGTTTCAACAATTGCTCATCAATACATAGCACTGCCGTTAGCTCGGCATTCAAATGATCGAATTTAAGCGTAAGCTGACCCAATGAGCGATGATTATTAATACTGGTATTGAGTGAGTACACACCCGCAGCAACGCCATTGGTCTGGCGGAATGAAGTTAGATCAATGTCCTGATTGCGTCCGCCAAACAGTGCACGTGCATCAAAGGTATAAATTCGATTATTTGATCCATCTCTCGCTTGCAATTTCTGATTTATATTTTCATTTTCTGCTGCGTAACTACTCTGCATGCATAAAATAATAATGCTATATCTTAATGCATATTTCATTTATTCTTCGCCATTTATGACGGCTTGATAAGCCTGATTTCCACCATAATCATTAATCAGTAAATAGCTAATTTTTTGAGGCTTAAATTGGATTGCTGGTTTAAAACTCTCCGTAGAATAAGGTGCAACCATTAACGGATCAGCATAAACAAAATTCTCTTTTTCCGGATTCAAACTGACATTATAAAAATTTACATAATAAGGAGATGGGTTATTCACCGTCACGCTTTTATTAGTTTCATTATATTTAAAGGTAACACTGGAAAATGCTTTTTCCTGTGAGATTTTTAAATTGATAGGACGATAAAATAGTTTAATACGTGAACGAATCGACACCTGTAATTTATTTTTTTCTGCTGTCTCAACCTGTTCAGATGCAGGCATATCCAAAATATTAAACCAATATAAGCTTTCTCTATCCTGAGGCAAAGCTGAGGTATCTTTCGCAATTAAGCGAAGCATTTGACCTTTATTTGAAGCAATTTGGGCCAAAGGAGGCGTTAAGATAAACGGAATCTTATCCGCCTCTGGGATCTGATGCGGGTCACCATTGTCTAACCATGCCTGAATTAATGCAGGACGATCGTCAGAATTGTTCAATTGAACAGTGACCGTATTCTGGTTGGAAGGAAAAATAATACGCGTCCCTGTAATCGTCACTCCTGCAAATGTTGCAGTAGAGATTGAACTGAGCATTGCAATGCGAAAGGCAATCGATGAGATACGCATATTCTTATATTTCCCCTGAACCAACCAAAATCAAACTACAATTATTTATAAATAATGCTGTAGCTTACTGATGACGTTACTGCACCAGCAGTTGTCGTACCTGTTGCGAAATAACGGGCAAAGTAATTGAAGTCATTGCTATTTGTACCAGCAGAAACACCTACACTGCTTGACTGAGCTGGTGCTGGCGCATTCACATCAATAACAGACTGATTGTTAGTTAACAGTTGAACGTCTACATTTGTTGCAGCGCCAGTGTTAATTAAACGACCTGCTGCATTCACTTTAGCAACTTCTGATTCGAAGTAAGGCGTTGCATTTAAGCTGCTTGCTGTACAACCCGTACCCGTTAAGTTGATTTTAAATGCAGTGGTACCCGCCGTCGCATTCGCAGCGCCCAAAGCAGCCGTATTCACAGTTGGTAAAGTTACAGATGCAGATGCATTGCCACTTCCAGCAACGTTAGCACTACAAGTTCCAGCAACAAGCTGACCAGTAAAAGTGATCACGCCAGTTGCAGCAAAAGTCGTAGATGTTGCACATACAGCCAGGAGAGCAAGCCCTAAACTTAATTTTTTCATTTGAGAGTATCCATAAAAATTTGATTGATTTTTCATTACTTAGCTTCACCCCAAATTGTTTAAAATCTTTGTAAAAAAGCTATGCAATTCAGAAACAATAATATACACAAAAACAACATTTTCAATAAAAATTTGCAAACCAAGTCACACTTTCACAGGTTAATACACAATAATACGAGTTTTGTATTTTTCATGATTTAAAACATAAACTTAAAAATACCAGAGATTAAAATCACTCTTTTTTATGCTTTTCCTTTTTGGTCAGAAGGTGAATATTTTTGTCACTTTGGTACAAGTTATTGAAATTTAAGTAACTCATCTGAATTTTAAAATGTATAAAAAATAGACAAACACTTAATGATTTATTCTTCTTTTTGACTTGTGCGCTTAATTTTAATTTTTACTTGTGAATGGTTTCTCTCATCAAAATCCACTTATGTTTATAGGTCTCCTCCAAATTTTTTAGGCAATAAAAAAACCCCAATGTCTCCATTGGGGCTTTTTAAAGATTAAAAATCTAACGTATTACGCTAAACCTTTCTCTTTTAAAACTTGCAACATCGTTGAACCAAGCTCAGCTGGGCTACGAGTGTAAGCCATTCCCGCACGTTCAAATGCAGCGAATTTCTCTTCAGCAGTACCTTGACCACCAGAAATGATCGCACCAGCATGACCCATACGCTTACCTTTAGGCGCAGTTACACCAGCGATGTAACCGACTACAGGTTTAGTCACGTTAGATTTGATGAATTCAGCAGCTTCTTCTTCCGCTGTACCACCGATCTCACCGATCATGATGATAGCATCAGTATCTGGATCGTCTTGGAACAATTGAAGCGCTTCGATCTGGTTCATACCTGGGATTGGGTCACCGCCAATACCGATACAAGTAGACTGACCTAAACCAAGCTTAGTTGTTTGAGCAACAGCTTCATAAGTCAATGTACCTGAACGTGAGATGATACCAATACGACCTGGTTGGTGAATGTGACCAGGCATAATACCAATCTTACATTCGCCTGGAGTGATCACGCCTGGGCAGTTAGGACCAACTAAACGAGTACCGTTACCGTTAGTTTCCAAGTAGCGTTTTGCTTTAAGCATGTCGATTGTTGGAACACCTTCAGTGATCACAACGATTAGGCCAACACCTGAATCAACCGCTTCAACGATTGAGTCTAAAACGAATGGAGCTGGTACATAGATTACAGATGCATCAGCATTTGTTTCACGTACAGCTTCTTTCATTGTGTTGAATACTGGTAGGTCAAGGTGAGTTGTACCACCTTTACCTGGAGTAACACCACCAACAACTTTTGTACCATAGTCTAAAGCTTGTGCAGAGTGGAAAGTACCGTTTTTACCAGTAAAACCTTGTACCAATACTTTAGTGTCTTTATTAATTAATACGCTCATGATTGATACTCCTTACGCTTTAACTGCAGCTACAACTTTTTCTGCGGCATCAGATAAACCGTTCGCAGAAATTAATTTCAAACCAGATTCATCAAGTAATTTAGCACCTAACTCAGCGTTGTTACCTTCTAAACGAACAACAACTGGAACAGTTACGTTTACTTCTTGAACCGCTGCAATAATTGCTTCAGCAATCATGTCACAACGTACGATACCACCGAAGATGTTGATTAAAACACCTTGTACAGAAGTATCAGCAAGGATGATTTTGAACGCTTCGATTACGCGCTCTTTCGTTGCACCGCCACCAACGTCAAGGAAGTTTGCAGGCTGACCACCATAAAGTTTAATGATGTCCATTGTTGCCATTGCAAGACCAGCACCGTTAACCATACAACCGATGTTACCTTCTAAAGCAACATAGTTAAGGTCAAATTCAGATGCTTTTAATTCACGCTCATTCTCTTGAGATTTGTCACGTAAAGCAGCAACTTTAGGTAAACGGTAAAGCGCGTTAGAATCGATACCTACTTTCGCATCAACACATAAAATATCGCCATTTTCACGAACTGAAAGTGGGTTAATTTCAAATAATGCAAAGTCATTTTCTACAAATGCTTGGTAAGCAGCGCCCATAATTTTTACAAATTGGCTAACTTGCTTGTCTTTCAAACCTAAAGCAAACGCAACTTCACGTGCTTGGAATGGTTGTAAGCCAACGAGTGGATCAACTTCAACTTTGATAATTTTTTCTGGAGTTTCTTCCGCAACTTTCTCGATTTCTACACCACCTTCGGTAGAAGCCATGAAAGTAATACGACGGCTAGAACGGTCTACAACCGCGCCTAAGTAAAGCTCACGCTCAACTGGGTAAACGTCTTCAGCAACGATGATGCTGTTAACTGGTTGACCATTTGCATCAGTTTGATACGTTACAAGACGAGTACCAATGATGTTGTTAGCAAATTCGATGACATCTTCTTTAGATTTTGCAACTTTAACGCCGCCAGCCTTACCACGACCACCAGCATGAACTTGCGCTTTCATTACAGCGAATTTACCACCAAGCTGTTCAAATGCAGCAACTGCTTCGTCTGCATTTGTTGCCAAGATACCTTCTTGTACTGGCATGCCATATTCTTTCAATAATGCTTTAGCTTGATACTCATGTAAGTTCATTTAGTTACCTACTATGTTGTTTGTGTGATACAGCTAGATCTTCTTAAAATCAGGCTGCTACATATTGAATAAATGATTGCCCGAACCAGACAATCATCATCATTCAAAAAAGTGTGGCGAACCACACTTTATATTTATTTACGCTTGCGTTGAATCGCGTGGATTGCACGACCATCTACAGCAAGTGCAGCTTCATGAACAACTTCAGAGAATGTTGGATGACCAAATGTCATTAACTGAAGATCTTCAACAGAAGATACAAATTCAAGAGCGATCATACCTTGGTGTACGATATCAGATGCAGCAGGCCCAATGACATGCATACCTAATAAACGGTCAGTTTTTGCATCAGCAACAAACTTAACAAAACCAGCACCTTCACCCGCCGCTAAAGCACGACCATTTACAGCAAAACCGAATTGACCAGTTTTAACTTCATGACCTTTTTCTTTAGCTTGTTCTTCAGTTAAACCAACCCATGCCGCTTCCGGATGTGTATAGATAACAGAAATGATTGTGTCATAGTTCACTTGAGCTGCATGACCATGGATACGCTCAACAGCCATTACACCTTCTTCCATTGCTTTATGAGCAAGCATTGGACCACGAACTAAGTCACCAATCGCATATACACCTTCTACAGAAGTTGCACAGTGATCATTTACTTCAACTAGACCACGTTCAGTTAATTTAATGCCTGAATCATCAGCCAATAAACCTTCTGCATAAGCTTTACGGCCTACACAAACGATTAACTTATCAAAAGTCTGAGTTTTTTCTTCGCCACCTTGAGTGTATTTAACAGTCACTTCACGACCGTTAACTTCTGTACCAGCAACTTTAGCGCCAATACGAATATCAAGACCTTGCTTAGTTAAAAGTTTTTGGTAGTCTTTTGCCAAAGCTTTATCAGCCATTGGTAAAAATGCATCCATTGCTTCAAATACAACAACTTCAGCACCAAGACGACGCCAAACAGAACCAAGTTCTAAACCGATTACACCAGCACCAATAACACCTAAACGTTTAGGTACTTCTGGGAAGTTTAATGCGCCAGTTGAATCAACAATAATATCTTGATCTACAGGAGCTACTGGAATATTTACAGGTACAGAACCAGACGCAAGAATTACGTATTTAGGTTCTAAAACTTGAGTCTCACCTTCATGTGAAACAAACTCAACTTTTTTACCAGCAAGTAATTTACCAGTACCTTTTAACCACTCAATACCATTGCCTTTAAGCAATTGATCGATACCACCAGTTAATTGGTCAACAATTTTGTCTTTACGAGCAAGAAGCTTAGCAAGATCAAAATTCACTTCACCAGTCGTAATACCGTGATCAGCTAAATGATGCACTGTATCTTCATAACGATGTGAAGAGTCAAGTAATGCTTTAGAAGGGATACAACCTACGTTTAAGCATGTACCACCTAAAGATGGCTTACCGTTGTGAATACGTTTTTCGATACAAGCGACTTTGAAACCAAGTTGAGCTGCACGAATCGCCGCTTCATAACCACCAGGTCCGCCGCCAATAACAACAAGATCAAACTGTTGAGACATCTTTATCTCCAATGAATCTCCCCTATCTTCTTTTATCAGAGAAGAAATTTTCACAAACCTTGAAACTGATCAGACTTGTGAAAGTCCCTCTTGTAATTCAAGAGGGACTTAGGGGGATTTTTAAATAAAAAATTATAGGTCAAGAATGAGTTTAGCTGGCTCTTCTAACAATTCTTTGATTGTTACCAAGAAACCTACAGCTTCTTTACCATCGATTAAACGGTGGTCATAAGAAAGCGCTAAGTACATCATTGGCAAGATTTCAACTTGACCATTCACCGCCATAGGACGCTCTTGGATTTTATGCATACCCAAGATTGCAGTTTGTGGCTGGTTTAAAATAGGAGTTGAAAGCAATGAACCGAAAGTACCGCCGTTCGTGATTGTGAACGTACCACCAGTCATATCTTCGATGCCTAACTTACCGTCACGTGCTTTGAAAGCATAATCACGGATACCGTTTTCAACTTCTGCATAGTTCATACGGTCAGTATCACGAAGTACAGGAACAACCAGACCACGGTCAGAAGAAACTGCTACACCGATGTCATAGAAACCGTGATAAACGATATCGTCACCATCAATAGATGCGTTTACAGCTGGGTAGCGTTTTAACGCTTCAGTTGCTGCTTTAACGAAGAAAGACATAAAGCCTAAACGAGCACCATGACGTTTTTCGAAAGCATCTTTATATTGCTTACGCATTTCCATGATTGGCTTCATGTTAACTTCGTTGAACGTAGTTAACATTGCAGTTTGTTGTGTAGCCGCCAATAAACGCTCAGCAACACGCTTACGTAAACGTGTCATTGGAACACGTTTCTCGATACGCTCGCCTACAGCAACGCTTAATGGTTGAACTGATGTACCTGGCTTATGGTTCACAACATCTTCTTTAGTGATGCGACCACCACGGCCTGTACCTTGAACGTCAGCAGCATTGATACCAGTTTCAGACAATGCTTTACGTACTGCAGGTGCTTGGTTTTGATCAACAGGTTGAGTTGACGCAGCAGCCGCAGGTGCAGACGCAGCAGGCGCCGCTTCTGCTGGTGCAGCAGCTTCAGGAGCAGCCGCAGAAACAGCACCAGCTTCGAATTGAGCAATCACTTCGTCAGAAAGAACTGTGTCGCCTTCATCTTTGATGATTGCAACTAAGCTACCATCAGCTGGAGCAACCACTTCTAAAACAACTTTATCGGTTTCAATGTCACAGATCACTTCATCACGTGATACAGGTTCACCTACTTTCTTGTGCCAAGTTGCGATCGTACCGTCAGCAACTGACTCTGGAAATACCGGTGCTTTAATTTCGGTTGCCATTATTTAGAATCTCCTGATTGTTCAACTTCAATAGCAAGTGCGTCATTGATGAGCTGAGCTTGTTGTTTTGCATGCAAGTATGGCGAGCCACAAGCAGGTGCGGCAGATGCTTCACGACCAGCATAGCTAATACGGATTTGTTTACCAGATTTAAGAACGTCTTCATACAAACGAGGAACGATGAATAACCAAGCGCCTTGGTTCTTCGGCTCTTCTTGTGCCCAAACAAGTTCTTGAATGTTTGGATAAGCAGCCATAACTTCAGCTAGGCGTTGCTCTGGGTATGGATACAATTGTTCGATACGAACGATCGCAACATGGTTTAAACCAAGCTCACGACGTTTTTCGAGTAAATCGTAATAAACCTTACCACCACAAAGCACCAGGCGAGTTACGTCAGCCTTATTGATTTGATCAATTTCATCGATCACAGTTTGGAATGAACCGTTTGCCAATTCATCAAGTGTTGAAGTCGCGAGTTTATGACGTAATAACGATTTTGGTGACATTACGATCATTGGCTTACGAATCGGACGAACTGCCTGACGACGTAACGCATGGAAAATTTGCGCTGGTGTCGTTGGTGTCATCACTTGCATGTTGTCTTCAGCACATAGCTGTAAGAAACGCTCTAAACGTGCAGATGAATGCTCTGGACCTTGACCTTCATAACCGTGTGGTAACAACATCGTTAGACCACAAACACGCTCCCACTTGGTTTCACCCGAAGCGATAAACTGGTCAATTACAACTTGTGCACAGTTTGCAAAGTCACCGAATTGAGCTTCCCAAACGATCAAGCTTTTCGGTAAAGTTGTTGAGTAGCCATATTCAAATGCAAGAACAGCTTCTTCAGACAATAAAGAATCATAAATCGCAGTACGCGGTTGATTTTCTTTAATGTGGCAAAGCGGAATATAAACAGAACCATCAGTTTGGTTATGTAATTTCGCATGACGGTGTGAGAATGTACCACGACCAACGTCTTCACCTGTGATACGCACAAGGAAGCCATCATCAAGCAAAGTTGCATAAGCTAAGGTTTCAGCAGCACCCCAGTTAAGTGGCATTTCACCTGTTTGCATTTTCGCACGGTCATCAATTACTTTTTGAACTTGACGCTGTAATACAAAACCTTCTGGTAATGTATTCATCTTCTGACCAAGCTCTTTCAAACGATCGATGCTGAATGAAGTATCCCAAATGTCTGTATATTCATGGCCCAAATATGGCGTCCAATCAACAAACATTTTTTTGTTCGGTTCACGAACAAGCGCATTGGCAACGTGGTTACCCGCTTCTAGATCAGAGCGGTAGCCTTCAACCATTGCATCGGCACTTGCACGATCAAGAATTTTTTCTTGAACCAGTTGATCAGCATATAAAGTACGTGTTGTCGCTTTCTTGCTGATGACTTGATACATCAATGGTTGTGTTGCAGACGGCTCATCCGCTTCGTTATGACCGCGACGGCGGTAGCAGAACAAGTCTAGGATAACGTCTTTACGGAATTCATGACGGAAATCATGCGCGATTTGAGTCGCGAAAATAACAGCTTCAGGATCATCACCATTTACATGGAAAATTGGTGACTGAATCATTTTAGCTACGTCAGTACAGTATTCTGTAGAACGCGTGTCACGTGGGTCAGAAGTCGTGAAACCAACTTGGTTGTTAATCACGATATGAACTGTACCACCTACCGTGTAACCACGAGTTTGTGACATCTGGAAGGTTTCCTGGTTCACACCTTGACCTGCAAATGCAGCATCACCATGAACGATTACAGGAAGAACGTCATCACCGCCAATGTCTTTACGACGTACTTGACGCGCACGAACCGAACCTTCAACTACTGGACCAACGATTTCTAAGTGCGATGGGTTAAACGCTAATGCCAAGTGAACTTCGCCACCTGGAGTCATTACGTTTGAAGAGAAGCCTTGGTGATACTTAACGTCACCAGAACCTTTTTTATGCAGGCTCTTGCCTTCGAATTCACCAAAAAGGTCAGCTGGGTTTTTACCCATGATGTTGACAAGAAGGTTGAGACGACCACGGTGTGGCATACCAATCACAACTTCTTTACAACCTACGCTACCCGCACGTTGAATGATTTCGTTCATCATAGGAATAAAAGACTCACCGCCTTCTACACCAAAACGTTTAGCACCAACGAATTTATTACCAAGATACTTTTCCAAGCCTTCAGCAGCGGTCAAACGCTCAAGGAAGCCTTTTTTCTGATCATTGGTATAATTGAATTTGCCGCGAACACCTTCTAAACGCTGTTGAATCCAACGCTTTTCTTTAGTGTCAACGATATGCATGTATTCTGCACCAATTGAACCGCAGTAAGTTGCTTCCATGGCTTCAACCATTTCAGACAATGTTGCTTCTGCTTTTCCAATTGCGAGGTTGCCTGTATTGAATACAGTATCGAGATCTGATTTAGTTAAACCGTGAGCAGATAAATCGAGGTCAGGAACTTCTTCGCGTTTCGCAAGACCTAATGGATCGAGTTTAGCTTTTTGATGACCACGGTTACGGTAAGCAGCGATTAATTGTAATACACCAATTTGACGACGCTCATGTTCTGTACTTACAGTGCTTTGAACAACAGGTTGAACTCGGCTTGCATTACGACCCAGAAGGAGGAATTGCTCGCGCACACTACCGTGTGGTTGATCACCTTTAGGGTATTTATCGAAATATTCACGCCAATCCTCTGACACTGAGGTTGGAGAAGTTAGGTACTGTTCGTATAGCTCTTCAATATACGCTGCACTATCAGCGGAAAGTTCAGTGTCAAGACGCAATGCGTCAGCAACTTCTTGCATTTTTGGACCCATTTCCTATTGCAAAAAATAATACAGGCTGCCTTTTAAGCACACCCATGATTCATAGTGCCAAATTGGTAACACGACACTACTACCCAAGGTAATCCAACCTTGAGACATTATTACTACACATCAGGAGTATTTCCCTTTGATGTAACAAATGAGCCATGCACCTTCAATTCAAGACACATAACTCATTTTTCATACTCGATGAAATCGAGCAATTTTTTGCAAATCATTTTAGAAAAATTAACTAAATTTTTAACTTTTCTAAATTGACTTTTTCAATGAAATCTGTACAAATCTTGAAGGCTTTCTTTAACGATAAGCTCAAGAATCTGCTTATTTTTTGATTCCAGTTGTGGCAGAAATCCTAACATGTTCTCAAGCTTGGATTGATTTTTTTGACACATACCATCTATAAAGCAGCGAAATACACATATCAAATTATATTCTAATATACCGCCCTTTTGATAAAAGTTGCACTCCAATCGATCAAAAATAAACATTCTCTACAAATATTGCACAAAGCGCGCTCAGTTTGATTAAAAATAAATCAACCCATTTACCATATCGATTTTGATGATTTTAATTAACAACAAAACCCATAAATATTTAAGGTCAATTTTTTTAAATTCAAGCCTCACTTTATTCAAACAAACATTTTTCAACCAATTTTAATGATTTCGCAAAATAAAAAAGAAGCCCCTCTCGGGGCTCCTTTCTTGCCTAGAAAAAACAGATTAGCCTGCTTGATCTAACAACATGTTACGAATGTGACCAATTGCCTTTGTCGGGTTCAAACCTTTAGGACATACAGATACACAGTTCATGATCCCTTTACAACGGAACAAAGAGAATGGGTCGTCTAAACGAGCCAAACGCTCTTGTGTCGCTGTATCACGAGAGTCGATGATAAAGCGGTATGCATTTAACAATGCTGATGGTCCAAGGAACTTATCAGGGTTCCACCAGAATGACGGACATGAAGTTGAACAACATGCACAAAGAATACATTCATACAAACCATCTAAGTGTTCACGTTCTGCTTGAGACTGTAAACGCTCTTTCGCTGGTGCTGGCTGATTGTTGATCAAGAACGGTTGAATCTTGTCATATTGATCATAGAACTGGTTCATGTCTACAACCAAGTCTTTTACAACTGGTAAACCAGGTAAAGGACGGATCACAATCTTCTCTGGTAAATCGTTCAGGTTCCACAAGCACGCTAAACCATTTTTACCATTGATGTTCACACCATCCGAACCACAAATACCTTCACGGCAAGAGCGACGGAATGTTAATGATTCATCCTGCACTTTCAACGCAAGTAACGCATCAAGCAACATACGGTGCTTATCGGTTAACTCAAGTTTGAAAGTTTGCATGTACGGCGCTTTATCCTTATCAGGATCATAGCGGTAGATTTCGAATGTACGAGTGCCTCTACTCATCTTTGTTCTCCCGATTAGAATGTACGTGGTTTAGGTTCAATTGCTTCAACCGTTAACGGGCTGAAACGCACTGGCTTATATTCAAGACGGTTGTCTGCTGAATACCATAATGTATGCTTCATCCACTCATCATCACGGCGACCGTAAGAGTAAGTTGGGTGATCCGGTGCTAACTCATAGTCAACAACGGTATGCGCACCACGACATTCTTTACGTGCAGCAGCAGAAATCAGAGTCGCCTTCGCTACTTCATACAAGTTTTCAACTTCTAACGCTTCAACACGTGCTGTGTTAAATACGCGAGACTTGTCTTTCAAATGAATGTTACGAACACGTGATTCGATCGCAAGAATTTCTTTTACGCCTTTGTCAAGCAATGCCTGAGTACGGAATACACCCGCGTGATCTTGTACGATGTCACGGATCGCATCAGCAACTTCTTGTGCATTTTCGCCAGCAGTTGATTCGTCTAGTTTACGTACACGTTCTAGAGTATTTACCAATACATCTGTTGGAAGCGGTGCATAATCATCGCCATGATGCTTGGTTACATAATCAATGATGTGCTCGCCCGCTGCTTTACCAAAGACCACAAGGTCAAGCAATGAGTTGGTACCTAAACGGTTTGCACCATGTACAGATACGCAAGAACACTCACCAATCGCGTAGAAACCTTTTACAGGCTTCACATAGTCACGCGTACCTTTATAAGAATACTCTTTAGTATCTTTATCATAGTGAGCAGAGAATTCACCCTCTTCCACACCATGCGGCACAACCACTTGACCATGAATATTCGTTGGAATACCACCCATTTGGTAATGGATTGTTGGTACAACTGGAATTGGCTCTTTCGTACAGTCAACGTTTGCGAACTTCTTACCAATCTCAAATACAGATGGAAGACGTTTCATAATCGTTTCAGCACCCAAGTGAGTCATATCAAGTAAGATATAATCCGCTTTAGGACCACAACCACGACCTTCTTTAATTTCCTGGTCCATTGAACGTGATACGAAGTCACGTGGCGCCAAGTCTTTCAAAGTTGGTGCATAACGTTCCATGAATGGTTCGCCGTCTTTGTTACGAAGGATACCACCTTCACCACGACAACCTTCAGTTAACAATACGCCTGCGCCCGCAACACCCGTTGGGTGGAATTGCCAGAATTCCATATCTTGTAATGGAATACCTGCACGAGCAGCCATACCAAGACCGTCACCAGTATTGATATAAGCATTGGTTGATGCACGGTAAACACGACCAGCACCACCTGTAGCGAATAAAGTCGCTTTCGCTTGGAATACAGCGATGTTACCAGTTTCCTGATCGATCGCTGTCACACCAAGAACATCACCCGCTTCGTTACGGATCAAGTCTAATGCAATCCACTCAACGTAGAACTGGGTGCCCATTTTTACGTTGCTTTGATATAAGGTATGTAATAACGCGTGACCTGTACGGTCAGCAGCAGCACACGCACGTGGAACAGCTTTTTCGCCGTAGTTTGCAGAGTGACCACCGAATGGACGCTGATAGATCGTACCGTCTTCGTTACGGTCAAAAGGCATACCCAAGTGTTCAAGCTCGTAAACAACTTTTGGCGCTTCACGGGTCATGAACTCGATTGCATCCTGATCGCCTAACCAGTCAGAACCTTTAACCGTGTCATAGAAGTGATAGTGCCAGTTATCTTCTTGCATGTTACCTAACGACGCACCAATACCACCTTGAGCAGCAACTGTATGCGAACGTGTCGGGAATACTTTGGTCAATACCGCAACTTTTAAACCAGCTTGAGCAAGTTGGTAAGCAGCGCGCATACCAGAACCACCACCACCGACGATAACCGCGTCGAAAGTGAGGTTTTGAATATTTGAATAATCTTCTTTAGGGTTAATTGCGCCCATGATCTCTTCCTATCAATTTGCCCAGAAAATCTGGATACCCCAGATTGCGTACACGATCACTGAAATAATGACAGCAGAAGTCAGTACAAGGCGTAAACCTGAAGCTGAAGGACCCATTTGACGAGTCGTTACATAATCAGTAAAGACTTGCCACATACCAATCCAAGCGTGTGCAACTAGCGATAACACTGCTAATAAAGAAAAAATCTTCATTGGCAAAGTCAGCATAAAGCCAGCCCACTGTTCATAACCAAATCCGCTATTGCAAAGGATCCAGCCTAATAAAACAATAGTGTATGCAGCCAACACCACAGCACTAACACGCTGGATATACCAATCGCGAGAACCTGAACCTGTTAAACCTGTAGCACTTTTCATCAGAACATAATCCATACGAATGCTGCGACAATACCAACCGCAGACAAGATCAATGAAACTGTAGCTGCGATACGACCGCTTTGTAATTCTTCAGCAAAACCGAGGTCAGCAAGCAAGTGCTTGATCCCTGCGATAAGGTGGAAAATTAATCCTGCTACAAATACCCATACGACGAAACGTACAATGATATTTCCGAAAACGACATTTTTAACGTAGTCAAATCCTTCTGGTGAAGATAAAGATTTATCCAAAATCCATAAAAGAACAGCGACTAATAAGAAAACGATTACACCTGATAGACGGTGTAGAATTGATGCAATAGCCACGGGTGAGCGTAAATTTACCGCTAACACCTGACCCATGGACAAATTGACAGGTCTGTTGCTTTTCACAGCGGGCATCCTGTAGGTAGAAACTCCATCCGGAGTTTGTTTGAATTAATTCAAAGGAAAGCTGGCATTGTTAGGCAAGCACAGCACATGCCTAACCTATAAACGACATCGAATTATAAAACGTGAAATATCAAAATACAAACAATCAGCTTTCGCTTTAGTCGAAAAAAACTTTAAATAAGAATCATTCACATGCATAATAACGACCAAAAATCCACCAAGTTCAGCCAAAAAATACTATCTATTTGTTTTGTAATGATAAAATTAAGATACTATTTTTTATAGATACTTTCCAATTTAATAAATTCTTTTCTTATATTTTCTCAAAATAATGCGTTTTTAAGTTTTTATTTGTCCAAATAATCACACTTTACGCATGCTTTAAAATAATACTGCTCATTTATATATTAAATATATTCAATTAATAATCTATTTTTATATTTCAACATTCAAAGCCAATGAGTCATTTTTTATACGATCAATTGCACCAAAATGAATCAAATATTAGTTTACATGTAAAGTTTTTAACCATTTTTTAATGACCAGTAAAGGCTAAACCTAGAGAACTACAGGCTTTTGAAAAGTGATAAGTATTTATTTTATAAGCATCAAAATATAGGCAATCTAAAAATTTACTTACAATTGTACTGATGCTTCATTTTTTTTATGCACCTAAAACTTGATTTGACATATTATACTCGACCGGTGCTGTGATTTTACTCAGTTTTTTCTTCGATACTGAATGACTAATTGACTGTAGCAACGTCATTTTTTATCCCTAAGTATAATTGACAAAATTTTAGTAGCCACTAATCTTATAGCAAATTTTGACACCGTCTGATTCGCACATGACAAGATTAGTATTTCGAGTCAGATAATCATTCACCAGGACAGGAGATCTATTGAATGTCTGCAGCAACTGGCAAAAAAGCCGTATTACAGCTTGATGGCAAAGAAATTGAATTACCAATTTACAGCGGCACATTGGGCCCAGATGTAATTGACGTTAAAGATGTATTAGCATCAGGTCACTTTACTTTCGATCCTGGTTTTATGGCGACAGCGGCTTGCGAATCTAAGATCACATTCATTGATGGTGACAAAGGTGTGTTATTACACCGTGGCTATCCGATTGATCAATTAGCGACTCAAGCAGACTACTTAGAAACTTGCTACTTATTATTAAATGGCGAGCTTCCAAATGCTGAACAAAAAGCAGAATTTGACGCTAAAGTACGTAACCACACGATGGTTCACGATCAAGTAAGCCGTTTCTTCAATGGTTTCCGTCGTGATGCTCACCCGATGGCGATAATGGTTGGTGTTGTTGGTGCGTTATCTGCGTTCTATCACAATGCGTTAGACATCGAAGATGTTAATCACCGTGAAATCACTGCGATTCGCTTAATCGCAAAAATCCCTACGCTTGCAGCGTGGAGCTACAAATACACTGTAGGTCAACCATTCATTTACCCACGTAATGACCTTGGTTATGCAGAAAACTTCTTACACATGATGTTTGCTACGCCTGCTGACCGTGATTACAAAGTAAATCCAGTTCTTGCTCGCGCAATGGATCGTATCTTCACGCTTCATGCTGACCACGAACAAAATGCGTCTACTTCTACAGTTCGTCTTGCTGGTTCTACTGGTGCGAATCCGTATGCATGTATCTCTGCTGGTATCTCAGCACTTTGGGGACCTGCTCACGGTGGTGCAAACGAAGCTGTACTTAAGATGCTTGATGAAATTGGTAGCGTAGAAAACGTTGCTGAATTCATGGAAAAAGTGAAGCGTAAAGAAGTTAAACTCATGGGCTTCGGTCACCGTGTTTACAAAAACTTCGACCCACGTGCGAAAGTCATGAAACAGACTTGTGACGAAGTTCTTGAAGCTTTAGGCATCAACGATCCACAATTGCAACTTGCAATGGAGCTTGAGCGTATTGCGCTTAGCGATCCGTACTTTGTAGAGCGTAAGCTTTACCCGAACGTAGATTTCTACTCAGGTATCATCTTAAAAGCGATTGGTATCCCAACAGAAATGTTTACGGTAATCTTCGCGCTTGCACGTACAGTAGGCTGGATCAGCCACTGGTTAGAAATGCACAGCGGTCCATACAAAATCGGTCGTCCACGTCAGCTTTACACAGGCTCGACTCAACGCGACATCAAACGTTAATTCATATTAGCGTTGATAAAAAAGGATGCTTATGCATCCTTTTTTTGTTTTATCCGTTATGCTTGAGAAAAATAACACCTACATACCCTTATATATGCCCCACTAAAATATTGAAGCAATGAATAAAAAGCCCGCTGTTTTATGCGAAACAACAATCACAGCATACGAAATGAAGATTCCGTCATTTGTGCTATTTTTGGCACTGATCGTACTCAGCTGGTTATTTTTGGTTTATTGCCTCTACGATTTTAGCCTTTACTATTTTTATCAAATTCTTCCCCTCTTTACTCAACTGCTTAATATTGCGTTGATGTTGGGTCTATTGATACCTGTTCTTTATCTTTATAACCAGCTTTATCAAAAATGTTTTAAGCAAACAATTACGCTTAAACTCTATCGGCAAGGTCTCGGTCTGGAAAAATCAGCGCAAACTTCTTTTTATCCTTGGCAAGATTTGATTCATATTCAACTCCGACAACATCATGCCCAGATCCATAGCTTAAACCTACTGACCAAAACAGTACCTTATCGGCAATATTTTTATTTTAATTCATGGATGTGGCCTGCCACTTTAACCCAACAACACAGTGAGTTTTTACAGTTTTGGAAAAAACTGGAATCTCTGGCTAAACAGCAACAATTCCAACGTACCAGCAATGCCAGTATCAACAAGAAAACCCATGTTGACATCATGACCTTGATCGCTGATCCACAGGCACATACTGCATTTCAGCGTAAACAAAAGTGGATTTCCACAGCTTTTATTCTTGGGATTTTAGCAAGTTTCAGTACGTTTATCGCTTTATTACTCTGGCATGAATTTGATGATGGTAGCGTCAAATTACCTGCTCAACAAACACAGTCGATCTCTGGGACAAATTTTGAAACTTTTCAAAATCAGGTCTATATTTTTAAACAAGGCCAAGGCACATTTTTACTTCCCGCTGCGAGTGCCAATCAATTTACAGGCTTAGCTTTAAACAATCTCCCTGATCGTGCCGATGAACTCTATAGTAATGTCGGCAAAACACCGCAACAGGTTTACTGGCAAGATCATGTGCTCACTCAGCTAGATCCAGCCCACACGCATTATTTAGGGAATGATTACACCAAAGATCAACAACACGTTTACTTTCAGAATAAGCCCCTAGCCAATGCAAATGCAGCTAGTTTTACTGCGATATTACATCCACAATTTAATGCACTCGGCTATTTCTATGCAAAAGATGATCGACAGGTCTATTATAAAACACATGCTTTAACCGACTTAAATCCACAACAGAGCACGGCTTTTCCCAACAGCAATGAATATATTCACGATCAGCAATTTGTCTATTTTCAAGATAAAAAGTTGGACAAGCTCAATGCGCAACACACCCAGATTTTTAGTAGCAGCAACCGTTTTAGTCAAAACCTGAGCCTAGCTACGGATGGTCAATCTTTTTATTTAAATGAGCATCCTCTCCCTCATGTGGCTGAACATAAGTTTTGGGGAACCGCCGCTGTCGATGCTTCACACTTACAACTGATTGGCCATCAAAGTAGTGAACCTTACCCAGGAAATTTCAGCTATATTTTTGCAGATCAGCAACACATTTATGTTTATGATGAATTTTATCAAAGCTTAAAAGTGCTCTATCGCTTTCCGCAGCCTGTCCACTTAAAGGTTTTAGCTGATCGCCGTTTTAGTGATGGTAAGCATATTTATACCATTCATGAAAAACTGTACCGCACTAAGGGGCGATCTTCTGGATCGACCTCTCATGGTTTTCGCATCAGTTTAATTCGTGAGTCAGATCAGCAGCACTTAGCCAGATATTTTGCCCGCAACCCAAGCTCATTAAAACTATCTAACCTGTTTCAACTTAACCATACTAGGTAGCACATGGATTAAATCTATTCACCCTCATCAAAGTGAATCTTTACAGCTAAAATCTTTGTTAAATCTCGTCTTCTTCTAATTCTAATGCACGCAATAAGGTGTTACTGATGCCATCTGCACGTAACCATGCCAGCTCATAGCTCGCTTTCGCCAAAGCCAATACACGACGTTCAAACTCATCCCAGATCGGTTTAACCTGAGCATCACCAATCCCAAGACCACTCTCATGAGCCAAATGTTTATTCTTCTCACAAATCTTTAAGGCATGATAGAGCTTACGACCTTTACTAGCGCTCTCTAACACCCTGATCCGCTTATTCTGAATAAAGCCTTCAATATGTTGCAAGTTCGCATGTGGCAATAAAGGCACAAGAATTTGATCGAGCTGTGCATCTAAACGCTTCCACACCATCAAACGTTGCTCGGCAGTATAGGTATTCCACTGAATCACCTCGTGATTAAAGCGACGACAACCACGACAGACCAGATCACCAAATACCGTTGAACAGCGCCCTGCACATGGGGTCAATGATGGAATTCGACGATCATTACTCAAAACCAACTCCTATAAAACCATATTTATTTTATGGTTTTCTCGCTTATTTTCAGATTTCGCGCTAAGATATGCGCCTTATTTTCCTATCTTAATACATTTGGAGTTATCCATGAACGCTACTGTAGAACAGCTTGCACCTGTAGAACAGCAAGCGACCAATAATTGGGTTGTTGCAGCACTATATCAATTTAAAGAAGTTTCAGATGCAGCTGATCTGCAACAACGTCTTTTGGATTTAGTGAATAGCATCAATTTATGTGGAACTCTGATTGTCGCTTCTGAAGGAATTAACGGTACGGTTGCGGGTGACCGTGCTGCCATTGATACGCTTCATCAATTCCTTTTGAACGAAGGTTTTAACGCAATGGAATATAAAGAGTCTGAAAGCTCTGACAAACCATTCCGTAAAATGAAAATCAAGCTCAAAAAAGAAATTGTAACTTTAGGTGTAGAAGTGAAGCCACGTGATTTGGTTGGCCACTATCTTGATCCTAAAGAATGGAACGAGCTAATTAGCCGTGATGATGTGATTCTGATTGATACCCGTAATGACTATGAATATAAAGCGGGTACCTTCAAGGGTGCGATTGATCCTAAAACAGAAACTTTCCGTGAATTTCCTGAATACGTAAAACAGAACCTTGAACAGCATAAAGACAAGAAAATTGCGATGTTCTGTACTGGCGGTATCCGTTGTGAAAAATCGACCTCTCTCCTTCTTCAAGAAGGTTTTAATGAAGTCTATCACCTGAAAGGCGGTATTCTTAAATACCTAGAAGAAACTCCTGCTGAAGAAAGTATGTGGGAAGGTGAATGCTTCGTTTTTGACGGGCGCACTGCGGTTACTCACGGCGTTGAAGAAGGTGAAAATATCAAGTGTCACGCGTGTGGCTGGCCACTCACTAAAGTTGAAGCTGAGCTTCCAAGCTATGAACATGGCGTGTCTTGTGTTTACTGTATTGATAAAACCTCAGACAAGCAAAAAGCAGGCTTCCGTATGCGCCAGTCACAAATTGCGGCTGCTAAACGCAAACGTCTGTAAAACGCCAAACAAACTGTATTCAAGCCATAGTTAAACTAT